>JANXVH010000137.1 GCA_025351765.1 Pedobacter sp. | reverse complement strand
CTCCTTGCCGTCCTTGCCCTTGAACTCCCAAGTCGTCTCATTCAGGCTAGTGAGAGCGGCGGCGGGGCCACTGGCATTCGTCATGTTCGCGCTGACGACATTTGTGGTCGAGGCTTTGCCTTCGTTAGTAACGGTCGTCGTCGTATCGATTGTGTTCTTAGTTGCCTTGCTGCACCCCACAAGCGCCAGCGCCATCATGGCTATCGTTGCAATTCGCATGGATCGTCCTCCCTGTTGCAGGGGCGTGCATATCAGCGTTCGGCGAACTCGACTACGGGCGCTGAGATAAACGGCCATGCCCTTCAACTTGGTGCTATTACCACCCTTCCGATCTGGAAATTTCCTACCCGCTTACCCACCTTAGTCGAGTCAATGACCGCGAGCGGAGCGCCTTTCCTCAATTGCACGGTGCGTTGATGGTGACCGCTAGACACTCGCCCGTCACTGCTATGACCCTTAATAACTCTTCCGCAGTGCAATAAGCGATTAAATGATCCACTAAAGCCCTTGGTGGACCAACGGAAGGGCCCGGTCGGAAATGGCCGGGCTTTTCTTTGAGCCTTGCTCTCGCCCGGGCTGATCGTACACTCCAGCTTCTTGTACCTGTTGCGTCAAATTCGTGCGTCACGCCTTGCGCCCTCATGAAGGGCACTGACAGGAGAGACAAATGAACATTTTCGCTCGGGCGGCAGTGGCCGCTGCGCTTGCTTCACTAACCACCGCCGCGCTCGCGCAAGATGCGGTCAAAGTCGATCCAAAACATTACTCGGTGCTGGTTGATAATCCGCAAGTCCGAGTGCTGCGAATCAACTATGGTCCTCACCAATCCAGCGTTCGCCACTCTCATCCCAATTCCGTCATCGTTTACCTGACGGATGCGCACAATAAATTCGTCTTAGGAAACGGCAAAGCGATCGAGCGCAGCGGCAAGGCGGGCGAAGCGGCCTGGGCACCTGGCGGAGTTCACACGCCTACGAATTTAGCTGACAAACCGATGGAAGCCATCCTCGTCGAGTTGAAGGGCCACGCCAAGAAATAGCGGGCGGCGGTGAGCCGGTCGTCGGCATCGAACACCTAGCCTTTGGGATCGATGAATCGACTGGTCCGTTATCCGTCCACCCTCTCTGAGCATCCCCCGCTCTTGTTGGGTAGCCCGGTCAAGCTTCGGCTCGGCCGGGCTTTTCTTTGCCTATAAACGCTATCCGATAGCACGTCCGCTAGGGACGAACGAATGCGGACGAATGCGGTCCTGAACCGCTGCTCTAGTTCATGATCGAAAAGTTCATCTCACAACCGCCGGGGTCACTCCCTTTCCGCTGTCCTTCGATCACCAGACAGACCCGCTGTGCGGTCATTGCCGCTGGGAGACAGAATCCACAGAGTAAGCTTCCTGCCCCTCTGTGGACGAGCGAACTCTTCAACCGCGCAACCAGATGTCCCGTCACGTCATCAAAGAGATGGCCAAGGATCCGTTCGGGTGTGTGCCCCTCGTAGCTCAGGCGAAAGGTAATCTCCTCTTGGGCCTTCGCTGTTGGATTGGAAAAACCAAAGGCAGGGCGCACCATCTCAATGGACGTGAAGACAAAGGGCGGATTGTCGCCGCTCATCGACAGGATCTCACGGAGAGTTTGGAGCGCGGACATTGACGCAGGTCATAGCGAGGCAGCCAAGGTAAGCCAACAATGGACCGGACCGCGTTCGCAGATCGATGACGAGCCCAAGATTCATGATCACGGCGGCGGTAACATCAGGAAGAAAGCGAGAAAATCGACGCCGAAGATGCAGCGGGGTGCGACTCATACGGGCTCAATCAGGAGCTAGGATCGCTAAAGACCTACACCCAGTGACCCCGCCCCCGAGATCATAGGTCATTAGCCCCGTCAGCTTCGGCTCGGCGGGGCTTTGCTTGCCTTCTCTTCTTTGTGTCCGCCGTTGTGGAAACGGTTAGAAGCGAATCCCACTTCGGGACAGGGGCGCTTAATATTTTAATATTGCCCAAGACTTAAGTATGGTTAACAATCCGTGTCGGACAGGGGATTCGCGCCATGAAATTGCTTCTAAGTACCGCTTTTGTCGCTGGCCTATTTTTTAGCAGCGCAGGAACTGCAGCAGTCGTTGACTTTCAAGGCTGCGGCACGAGCACAATCAGTGTTGGTGTCAACG
>JANXVH010000133.1 GCA_025351765.1 Pedobacter sp. | reverse complement strand
TTAGGTCCGCCTGAGATTGCACACGTTGCAAAGCTGGAAGGAATATCTCATACTGAAGTACTTAAGGCACTTAAAGCCGCTGGCATGGATTCATTACCTGGGGCTGGTGCAGAGATTTTGAACGACAGGGTAAGGCGTTTGATTTCAAAAGGTAAGTGTGGCGGACAAGAATGGCTGGATGTCATGCGCGCAGCGCACCAGTTGGATATTACTACATCTGCAACCATGATGTTTGGTCATGTGGAAACCATTGAAGAGCGTTTTGAGCATTTGGTATGGATCCGTGAGGTGCAAAGTGAAAAACCTGAGCATGCTAAAGGGTTTTTGGCCTTTATACCATGGCCTTTTCAGGATGACGGTACTTTGCTTAAAAGGTTAAGAGGTATAAGTAATAATGTGTCTGGCGATGAATACATTAGGATGCTGGCCTTGAGCAGAATTATGCTCCCTAATGTGAAAAACATACAGGCTTCCTGGTTAACTGTGGGTAAGAATGTAGCAGAGCTTTGTCTACATGCTGGGGCTAACGACTTCGGATCAATTATGATAGAAGAAAATGTGGTTTCTGCAGCAGGTGCACCACACCGTTTTACGGCTAAAGGTATTCAGGATGCAATTAGAGAAGCGGGCTTTGAGCCACAGCTAAGAGGGCAACAATATAACTACCGTGATCTTCCTGAACAACTGGAGGAACAGGTAATTACGTATTAATTACTATGGAAATTTCATTTATAATAAAAAGGAGGAAACCCTAAAGTTCCCTCCCCTTATATTTATTTTAGTCGTTTTAAATTACTACAATTGGAAGCCTGCTTTTAAGAACAAGTTAGCAATTGCGATTACCTGAGTTTTTGCTAATGGCTCATCGAAACATTCAGCTGCCGCGGCTGCTGTAACGCCTGTTGCTATTCCAGTAATTGTAACATTTGCTTGTGAAGTAACTTCTTCTCCAGCATAGACAGCATTAACAGCCGATACTCCAGTATCGTTTCCAATACCACCAGGTCCAAGAGTGATCCATGGTTTTAAACCGGTAGCACCAGCTGCATTAAGCATTGTACGGATGTGAGCTGCGTGACGTGCTTCAACTGAGTGTATTTGCAATGCAGTTGTTAACACTGCGTTGCCTTTTAATACTCCAGCCTGTCCTTTATAAGCTCTTACACCTGTATCCTCGAAACCTAAAGCAACTTTTAAGAAAGTTACATAATCATCATAAACTAATGGGAATGTACCGCCAGCTGTAAAATCAGTCATTGAGTAAGTGATTTCAGCACGAGCTGAACCTCCTAATGCGCCTTTCAATAAAGCAACGTGTGCTGCCTCATGATCGCGAATTAAAGTAATTGCATTTTTAGCTGCAACGTTTGGAAATATTAATGCAGGAGAAGCTAGTAACGCATGGTTATAAAAATGGAACTCCAGATATTCTAATGCCAACGCAAAATTTAAAACGTCAGTTATTGCAGATGGGGTTGATTGACCATAAGCTTTGTTAAATACAGAGCCCAAAGCAAGTGGCATAGCAGCTAAGGAAATTTTCTTTCCCATGTTGACAAAGCCTTTCATAGCCGCTCTTCTTGGATTCAATCTTTCATAGATTTCTCCATCAACTTTTTCAATTTCGTCTAATATATTTAAGATATTCATTTCTTCTAGGATTTAAGATTATAGGTTGATAACATTTACTTTAGTTTTGATATAAGCTCCGGCGATGGCCAATACTTTATCTGGCGTCAATTGCATATCTAAACCGGTTGCAGAGTCTACTTGTGGAGCAGTAGCGAAATCTCCAGGGTTAATCAAATCCCTAATATATGCAGCGTGACGAGCTTCTACTGAAACAATCTTACCTGCAAGACCCAAATAAACTTCAGATTTTAAACGAACACCTGCTCCGTTATATGCAGCTACACCTAAATCTTCGAAAGCCTTTGCTGTAGCTAGAACACTAGTACGATCAGAAAAATTAATAGTACTAAAATTAACTTCAAGGCTTCCAATTGCAGCAGCACCTAAAGCAGCTTTAAAGAATTCTCTGTGTGCAATTTCATGATATTGGATATCTTGAAAATATGCCCTTTCAGACGAAGTAAAATTAGATGGTGGATTTGACGCTACTTTTATATAAAAGGCTGCTTCCAGTTGTTCTAAAGCATAAGCATAATTTAAAACACCGAAATCGTCTTTAAAGTCCAAGGTAACACCTGTCATTGGAGGAGTGGTTAGTTCTCCACGGTCTTTAGAACATCCCGCTGCTACTAGTGCTACACCAGCTACACCAGCACCTGCATACTGCAGGAAAGAGCGACGTTGTAATGGAGCAGAAAGTATGCCCCTTTCTTCTTGCTCATCTAATTGTTGTAAGTTTTTCATAGTGATTGAGTTTTGATTTTTAATGGTTGAACTTGTTTCCACAAGATTTAGTCTTTCAAAGTTTATGTCTATATAACGTCACATACGAGAGAAAAAAACTATCGGTTTTTTAAATTTGAAAGAAATCATAATCAATCAGTCTATTTTTAATAAATTCACCAGAAAAACAGGCTATGGTACTTAATGCAATTATTGTTGATGATGAGGAATTTGCCCGTTCTTCTTTATATTTCCTCCTTCAGGAAAATTGTGATAACATTCATGTTACCAGTATTGCCAAGTCTGTGGCAGAGGCTAAAACTATTCTTACAAATAATCAAACAGACCTTGTTTTTCTTGATATTGCGATGCCAGGTGAAAATGGTTTTGAATTGATCAGCACAGTGCGTGAGGCTAATGCACATGTGATATTTACAACGGCGTACGACCAATATGCACTTAAAGCAATTAAGGCAAATGCACTTGATTATCTACTGAAACCGATAGATATTGATGAGCTTAAAGAAGCGGTAGAAAGAGCCTCTAAATATATCGCCTTAAGCAGGAAAAGCGATGAAAAGAACGACAACCTGCTGAACCTCTCACAACAACTTTCAGATAGATCAGAGATTAAAAAGATAAGCCTTCCTAATGGGCAGGGATATAGCTTGGTAAACCTCTCGGACATTGTTCATATTGAGGCCGACAGTAATTACTCCATTTTTCACCTTGCTAGTGGAGAAAAGATCACAGTATCTAAAATCCTTAAAGAGTACGAAGAAATACTGCCTGACCATCAGTTTATTAGAATTCATAAGTCTAGCATCGTAAATCTTGACTACTTAAATGATTATAATTCAAAAAATGGATTAGAAGTAACCTTGAAGAATGGCGATAGGATTGCCGTTTCAAGGCGGAGGGCAAGTGACTTTTTAGAAAAAATTAGATCGTATACCAGTCTTGAAAATGAAAAATAGGGCATTAAAGCTATCGTTTGTAGCCATGCTTATGCTGATGATCGGATTTATTGAATCTGCATGTGCTCAGTCTATTTACCTTAAACATTTTACAACCAAAGATGGATTACCCAGCAACAACTGCTATTTTACTTTACAGGACTCAAAAGGATACATCTGGATAGCAACAGATGCAGGCGTTAGCAGGTTTGATGGTACAGTATTTGAAAATTTCTCTGTTGATGACGGATTACCTGACAACCAAATACTTCAGGTAAAAGAAGACCGTAGTGGGAAGATTTGGTTCCTTACTTTAAATGGGCAACTCAGCTACTTTTTTAACGGCAAAATTTATAATGAAACTAACAACGGATTGCTTAAACTTTTAAAGTTCAATGCAATAATTGTATCTTTTTTTCAAGATAAAAGTGGTAGAATCTGGTTTGGCACCAATAGAAACCTTCTGGTTATGTTGGATGGAACATCGATAACCAAATTTATTTCGGGGAATAACGACAGGCAGTTTATCAATACTTTTATACACGAAGATAAGTTGGGTAAGATTTGGGCTTACAGCAACCGAAGTGTACGGATGCTTGTTGGCAAAGACTTTAAAGTGGTGTCCCATCAATCGCTGCCCTTATCTTACAAAATGTCTTTATCGCTACCCGACAAATCATTGGCGTTTATTGATAAGAATGGATTGAACCTAAGGATTGGCGCTAAGGAAATATTTAAAAAAACCATTAACCCAGACCTGCTTAACAACAACCCAGGGTATTTTTACATTGACGAATTCAATGGCATCTGGCTGAGTAATAATTCTGGAGTCCACAACATTCAGATGGATGGTAGCACCATCAATTACTTAAATAATATTTCTGCAAGTCAGGTTATTAAAGATGACAAAAACAACCTTTGGTTTACCACTACTAATGGTGTTTATATGCTTCCAAGAAAAGATGAGCGACTTTACGTTATGGATGAGTCTCAAGGGTTGAGCCATCAATCAATAAGAAGTATTGCAAGAGATGGCAACAATAGGCTTTGGCTTGGGTTAGATGACGCAACGCTAAACCTTGTTGGAATTAACGATCATAAAATTACAAAGTTGTTCTTGCCGAATAGTGAAAAATACAGGAGCATTAGGCAATTAAACTATGATGCAAAGATCAACGCTATGTATTTTGCAGGAGAATATGGACTCGGCAGAATTACAAATGCTAGTGACCTCAATTCACGAATCGACTACCTAAAAGAAACAAACAGCTCGATGTTCGTGATTAAAAGTTTCAGTATTGCAAAAGACCGAAGCCTGTCAATCGCCCTTTCTTCAGGCGTAGTTATTCTACCTGATAGAAATATTAAATTTGAATTTAATTCATTCTCTTTTAAAATTGGAACTGACTTTTTTCCTGGAAGAGCTTATTGCGTGTATTACGACAACAACCAGAAACTTTGGTTTTCTAGTATAAGCGGGCTTTCTGAACTATCTTTTGGTAAGTTATTTAACTACTACAGGGATAGCCCTTTACTAACCAAGAGGATCAACGACATACAGCAACTAGAAGATGGCACGACAATATTGGCTACTGATGGGTATGGTATTGTTTGTATTAAAGATAATAAGATTATAAAGTTGATCAGTCAGAAAGATGGCTTATCAGATAATATTTGTAAGAAGCTTTTTATTAGTAACGGAAAAATATGGGTAGTTACCAACAATGGAATAAACAAGGTATCTTTAAATAGCAAATCGGCCTCAGTAGAAACATTTGAATATACCAACTCATTACTAAAAGATGACGTAAATGGCTTGTACATAGACAATACATACGCATATTTTGCTACAAATAATGGCTTAGTGTATTTCCCCATTAACCAAGTAAAGCCATTTAAAGAGGCGCCGAAAGTTTTTATATCCGCAATTGTAAATAATGAGAAAAAACTCCATTTAAATTACACGGAATATCTTTTAGATCCCTCAAACAATAGCATCACGTTTCACTACAGCGCAATTGACTTCCTAAATAAGAATATTACCTATAGGTATCGTCTAAAAGCTGATGCAAACTGGATAGAGACCAAAAACAGAAGACTCGAATTCAGTTCTTTAGAGGCAGGAAAGTATAGTTTTCAGTTGAGCGCAAAAAGTAATGACAGCAATTGGAGTAAGCCTACTATAATTAACTTTGAGCTTGAAAAACATTTTTGGCAGTCGCTCTGGTTTATGGCCATTTTATTCGTTATAGCTATGCTGTTCTTCTATAAAGTAGCTGTTTTTGTAACGCGAAGACAAAAAAATAAGGAACAAGAACAGCTGCTGTTAAAGAATAAAATATTAATGTTGGAGCAGCGGGCACTCCAGGCTATGATGAACCCCCACTTTGTTTTCAATGTGATGAATTCTATACAGCATTACATCAATACAAAAGATACAGGATCTGCCAATAAAGTCTTAACTGGATTTGCAAGATTGATTAGGAAAAATCTAGAAATTTGTACAAAAAGTTATATATCAGTTGAGGAAGAGATTGAATACCTCACTTTGTATTTAAGTCTTGAAAAGAAAAGGTTTGGCGATAAGCTTAATTATTACATTCATCTTGCTCCAGAGATAGATTGTGAAGAAACGATGATACCCTCAATGATCTTGCAGCCGTATATAGAAAATGCGATTTGGCATGGCATTATGCCCAAAGAGGATGGAGGAACCATAAACATACGCATTGAACGGACAGCGCATTCGCAATTAGGTATACTAATTAAAGATGATGGGGTTGGAATTACAAACTCACTAGCAGAGAAAAAAGGTGAACACGTTAGCAAAGGAATGAGCCTTACAAAGGAACGTATAAACTTATTGAACCAAGTTGAAGCCAATCCTATACTAATTGATGTTAAACAAACAGGGATATCAGGAACATTGGTATCTATCTTAATCCCTTTGACGTAGATTATACCGTTTACTCAATTTTATATACCACTCACTAAGTAATAAAAAATCATTTTAATAATTGCATTAACATTGTTATAGATATTAAAACAAACCGAGTGTTTGTAGAAAGCGTTCTTATAGAATTGATCAAGATATTTTACCTAACCTAAAACTATATCTCAATTCAGGTTTCATTTGTGTGTTAAAAAATGGTAAAGTTTAAGCTTTACCATTTTTTTTTATAAAATCTTCCTTAACCCAAATATTGCGCAATACGCGTTATTATTCAATAAATTGAGGGTTTTTCTGGAAAAAGCTGATTTTTGTGGTTAAAGTCTTCCTTTAAACTATTTTTTATTTTATTTTTGAGCCAACGAAAATATACGTTATCAGTTCCTTCGATTTGAAACCTTTTTCGTAAATTTAAAATATAAATGAAACCTTGGGTAACTTATATAATGAATGAAAGCGCCAAAGAAACCAATTAAAAAAAGCCCACTAGTTAATCCAGAAGACGAATCGGAAGATTTAAACGAAGAAACTACAGCCAAGAAATTAGAGGACGATGACGAGGATGACTTTGATATGCCTCTAGATGATTTGGACACATTTGACGCCTATGGAGCTGACGATGAAGATGATGATTATTAATCCTTTTATAAATGAATTTTAAGCATCCTTAAGGGATGCTTTTTAGTTTACAAACTTCACTAGTAACGCATGATTTTAAAGCCAGTTAACGGTAAGGAAAGAAAGAAAGAATTTTTAGATGTTGTCCGATTTCTTTACAAAGATGACGAGAACTGGATTTGTCCACTTGATAACGATATCGAAGATATTTTTGATACAAAAAAGAACCCGTTTTTTTTACATGGTAAATGCACCAGATGGATATTGAGCAACAATGAAGGTAAAGTTATTGGAAGGATAGCTGCATTTATCAATGAAAAAAAGGCATATCAGTATGATGTGCCAACAGGCGGGGTTGGATTGTTCGAATGCATCAATGATCAGACTGCCGCCAATATGCTTTTTGATGAGGCGAGAGCTTGGCTGGAAGCACAAGGGATGAAAGCAATGGATGGCCCCATCAACTTTGGCGAGAACGACTCATTCTGGGGTTTGCTCGTTGAAGGCTTTACAAAGCCGTCCTACGGCATGAATTACAACTTTCAGTACTATCTCAACCTTTTTAATAATTATGGCTTTAAAAAGACTTATGAGCAAATTACCAATCACCTACAAGTTCGCAAACCATTTCCAGAAAGATTTACTAAAATAGCTACATGGGTTTCAAATAAGCCAGGATATACTTTTGAACATTTCTCTAAAAAAAATGCCAATAAGTATGTTAGCGATTTAATGGAAATTTATAATGATGCTTGGAAAGACTTTGAAAATTTTGTACCCATTAAGAAGGAAACTCTGCTGGAAAGTTTCAAGAAAATGGAAATGATAATGGACGAGAAATTAATTTGGTTTGCATATCTTAACGGTGAACCTGCTTCTTTTGTGGTTATCATTCCTGATGCCAATCAAATGATCAAAGACTTTAATGGTAAACTCGGGCTGGTCGAAAAACTGAAATTTGTATACCGGAGATGGGTGGGTGTAAGCAGGATGAGGGCAATTGTGATGGGCACTAAACAAATTTATCAAAAACACGGTTTAGAATCTGCCCTTTTCATAAAGTTAAAAGAATACGTACTTCCTTTAAATCAGTATGATGAATTGGAGCTCTCTTGGGTAGGAGATTTTAACGATAAAATGCTGGCTATACATGAAGCAACAGGTGCCACTTTTGGTAAGCGGCACCTGACAATGAGAAAAACATTTGATTAGCTGTTATTTCTCCCTAATCTCTTCATAAAGATCTATAACTTTTTTCTGAAGTTTAATGATCTCTTCTTCTCTTTGAGATAATTTTTCTTTTAACTTATTAATTTCCTCAAAGTTTAATGACTGTGGATTTTCTCCTTCTTTAGAGATAATATCCATTGTAGATACATCGAAAAGACTTGCTATCTGAGCCAATCTTGAAATGTTTATATCTGTAATACCTGTTTCTATTTTAGAAAATGCCGGAATAGAAATATTAAGACGCTTAGCTACTTCTCCCTGACTCCAACTATTTTTTTGACGGAGTTGTCTTATGTTTTTACCTATAGTATTCATAATTTAAGTTTAAGGTGATTCTTTATTTAACCAGAAGTATTCAACTCACGTGCCAAATTAGAAAGATCCAAACCACTAAAATTTCCTGAACTCATCATCAAAAGATTTGACTTGTAATAATTCAAACTCATAAGGTATGTTTTAAGCAAAGCAATATTATCAAAAAACTTAATTTTTGAATCGTTGAATGCTATTTGAACCTCTAATTCTGAAAAGGGAACCATTTTTTTGTGCTCGAATGTTTTCTTATCAATAAAAACTATTGCATGGTCTGCTTGTGACATACTATTTGCATATTGACTTAGAAATTCTTTATTTAAGCTGCTAAACGTATGCAACTCTATACACGCGATTAATTTGCTAACAGAAAACTGTCTTTTAACCGCCTCGATTGTTGCTCTTAATTTAGAAGGGGAGTGTGCAAAATCCTTATAAACATTTGTCAAATCTTTTTTCCCCACAAGCTCCAATCTTTTTGAAGCACCCCTGAAAGATGATATGGATTGGTTAAAATCGGCTTCAGAAATCCCCAATTGTTCACATACCAACTTTGCAGCATTTAGATTCATCAAATTATGTTCGCCAAAAATTTCTAAGGGTATGTTTTCCGGCAGTAAATATGTTATCCCATCTAGGATTTCATTTGCGGGAATAGTGTAACCAATTTTTGTAACCGGTGCGTTTGATTGACTTACAATCTGGACAAGATCCTGATCTGCTTCGCAGTAAATAAGAATACCTCCATTTTGTATGGTGTCAATAAAAATTTGAAACTGCTTAACGTAATCCTGATAAGTGGGAAAAACATTGATATGATCCCAGGAAATTCCGCTTATAACGGCAATATTTGCTTTATAAAGATGAAACTTCGGCCGCCTATCTATCGGGGATGCCAAGTATTCATCGCCTTCTATAACTATTATCGGCGCTGAATCGGTAATTTTAACCATGGTATCAAATCCAGCAAGCTGAGCGCCAACTAGGTAATCGAAATCTCTATTATAATAATTCAAGACATGAAGAACCATAGAAGTAATGGTTGTTTTACCGTGACTCCCTCCTATTACTATTCTCAGCTTTTCCTTTGTCTGCTCGTAAATATACTCTGGATACGAGTAGATTTTAAGACCGAGTTCTTGTGCTTTTAACAGTTCCGGATTATCTTTTAAAGCGTGCATACCAAGTATTACGGCATCTAGATCTCTGTTGATCTGTTCCTCAAACCAACCCATTCGATCAGGCAGTAAACTATATTTGTTTAATCTGCTGAAAGAGGGTTCAAAAATTGCATCATCAGAACCTGTTACCCGATATCCTTTTTTATGAAGCGCAATTGCCAGATTATGCATGGCGCTTCCCCCTATAGCAATAAAGTGTATTTGCATAATTAATCTTTAATAAAATGGGCCGCTACCCAGTCGCCAATCTTTTTGTGATCTTGATACCTGATACCAAATTGTTCACAGGCTTCAGTTATCATTCCAAGATCTGGTGATTCATAAAAGCCACTGAAATAGATATGGCCACGGGAGCTCAAAACCTCATTATAATTAGAAATCTGGTCTAAAAGAATGTTCCTGTTAATATTAGCGAGAATAATATCAAATTGTAGATTAGGTATCTGTTCTTTACTTCCACATAGGGCGCGTAAATATTCAATTTTGTTTAATGAAGCATTCTCTAACGTACTTTGATAGCAGATGTCATCGTTGTCGATTGCAACTAGCTTAACGGCGCCTAATTTGGCTGCTAGAATTGCGAGAATACCTGTACCACAACCCATATCTAGAACAGTTTTCTCTTTAATACCAGCCTCAAGCAAATATTGCATCATCATTGTTGTGGTTTGATGATGCCCCGTTCCAAATGCCATCTTAGGATCTATGATGATCTCGTATTCGAATTCTGGCCGAGGTTTATGAAAGGTTGCCCTAACATAGCATCTATTATTAATAATCAGCGGCTCGAAATTCTTCTCCCATTCTTCATTCCAATTTTCTGCAGCTATTTCTGCAATGGTATAATGATATTTCAACTCTTCATCTAACTGGGCGGTAACAGTGTTTAGCTTATCGACATCATAAGAGTTGAAATCTATAAATGCGGCAAAGCCGTCCTCAACCTCATCAAAAGTATTATACCCAATAGCTGCCAAGTCATCAATTAATAAATCCTGCTGATATTCCTCTATTGCTTTAAAATGAAAAGTAACTTGAATATACTGCATTAAGAATTGAAAGTTTTTATGATATCTACAAAGTCCCTCGACTTTAACGAAGCACCGCCAATTAAGCCACCATCTATATCTGGTTGTGCAAAAAGTTCAGCAGCATTTTTTGGATTACAGCTTCCACCATAAAGTATAGAGGTATCATCAGCTATTGTCTGATCGTATTTTTCTGCTATTTCCTTACGGATGAAAGCATGTACTTCCTGTGCTTGTTCCGAAGTAGCAGTTAAGCCAGTACCAATAGCCCATACAGGTTCATACGCAATAACTATTTTAGAAAAATCGGCAGCAGATAATCCGAAAACACCGTTAACCAGCTGAGATTTCAATACGTCAAAATAACTTCCATTATTACGCTCATCCAGAGTTTCACCGATACAGAAAAGAGGCGTTAAACCATTTTGCAAAGCAATGATCGTTTTCTCTGCTAATAACTCGTCAAATTCAGCAAAATACTGGCGTCTTTCAGAATGACCTATGATGACATACTCGCAACCCACTGATTTGATCATTTTTGCGGAGGTTTCTCCTGTGTATGCACCACTTTCTTTTTGGTGACAATTTTGGGCTCCAATAAATACGGTACTACCGCCAAGTTGTGCCAGGCTGTTTAAATGGATATAAGGCGCACAGATAATGGCAATCTGCTCACCCTTTTTCTCATCCTTAACCATGTTAACGATTTCTGAAAACAAAGAAATGCCTTCGGCATACTCCAAATTCATTTTCCAGTTTCCTGCTACTATTTTCTTTCTCATAATATTTTTAGTTCTGTTTATAATGTGATCAAAAGATCTTAAAAGTGTCTGTATTTTTTTGTGTCTTCAAAAACCTGAGTCAAGATGTCTTTTTCCACCTGATCGAAATCAACATCTCTACGTTCATAGACTTTAGTTGCAGTCTCGAACATTTTCTTAAGGCTATATACTTCAAATCCCTGGGCTCCCCCCCATGAAAAATCCGGAATAAAATTTCTTGGAAACCCTGCTCCAAATATGTTTGCACTTACACCTGCAACAGTACCGGTATTAAACATGGTGTTTATGCCACATTTGGAATGATCTGCCATGATCAATCCGCAAAACTGAAGTCCTGTTTTACGGAAATTTTCTGTATTGTAATCCCATAACTTAACCTCTGCATAATTATTTTTAAGATTTGAGTTGTTACTGTCTGCACCAATATTACACCATTGTCCCATAACAGAATTACCAAGGTATCCTTCATGTCCTTTGGAGGAATACCCCCATATTACTGCGTTGTTGATTTCTCCACCTACCCTACTGTATGGACCGATAGTAGTTTGTCCGTAGATCTTAGTTCCCATTTTCACCTGAGAATCGTTACACAATGCAAAAGAGCCACGGATGTTGCTACCTTCCCATATTTGAGAATTTTTACCAATATAAATTGGGCCTGACAAGCTGTTCAACGTAGCGCATTCTACCTCAGCCCCGTCTTCTGCAAAAATATTATCTCCCAAAAAAGTATTAGTTGCGCTTAGCTTTGTTGATGTTCGTCCCTTAGTGATCAGAAGAAAATCGCTTCTCAATTCGTAATCATTTAGTTTAAAAATATCCTCTGGATAAATTACTCTTACTAAATCAGATTCAAATTGAACTGGTTTAAATCCCTCTGCATTCACTTCCATATTTGTGCTGGAGTTGTAGGCAATCAGCAATTCGTGTTTGTAAAGCGCTTCATCTGGTTTTAAAGAGAAAACTGCATTGATTAAAGCTTCATTCGGACAAATCGACCCATTGATAAATAATTCTGCACTTGGTGCTTTTGGATATTTTATCTGAAGATAAGCTGATGTGATATAACCGCTTTGGGCATTCAAATATCGTTCCCACTTTTGAGCGATTGTTAAAATACCGATGCGAATGTCTGCCACCGGACGAGTGAAAGTAAGTGGCAGCAATGTATGCCATGCACTGTCATCAAATAAATTGATTGTCATAAGCAACAAAAATAGAAAAAGTCCCGATGCATCAGCAAGGGGACTTCAAAATAATTTATTAAACTACAGAATTACTTCTTAGCGTAACGCGTTTTGAATTTATCGATACGACCAGCTGTATCTACTAACTTCATTTTACCAGTGTAAAATGGGTGTGAAGTATGAGAAATTTCCAGCTTGTAAAGAGGATAGTCTTTGCCGTCTTCCCAGGTAATACTTTCTTTAGTATCGACACAAGATTTGGTCAAAAAAGAATATTCATTTGACATATCTTTAAATACTACAAATCTATAGTTGGATGGATGCAAATCTTTTTTCATATTGTTATATACTTAATTGTCGCTTATTTTAAAGGATGCAAATATCGTAAATATATATTTCAATAACAAGAATCTACTAAAAAAATATGAGAGCCTTGCAAATTGAATTCAAAACGTTATTACTGAGGCTTTATTTCTTGGCAGATCTCTATTAAAACGCCACGAGTATTCCTAGGATGAACAAAACAGATCAATTTATTATCCGCACCTTTTTTTGGCTTTTCGCTTAGCAAAACAAATCCCTTCCCTTTTAATCGTTCCATTTCAAAAAATATATCCTCAACTTCAAAGGCGATGTGGTGAATCCCCTCCCCCCTTTTCTCTAAAAATCCAGAAATCGGACTTTCATCATTAAGTGCAGAAAGTAACTCTATCTTGTTGTCACCGGTTTGAAAAAAAGCTACTTCTACCCCTTCACACCAAACACTTTCTTTCTTGTAACAAGGAACCCCCAGGAGCTGTTCGTAAAGATCGCAAGCTTGCGACAAGTCTTTAACTGCGATACCAATATGTTCTATCTTCTTCATAACTCGACAAACCGTTAAGGGAATGTAAAAATGCAGGTTTTACCCATACCTTCATAGGTATTAATTATAATTATTGGTATACTTTTTTAGTACCTTTGTTTATTATTAAGATAATAACAAATAATGGAACTTCCTATTTACTTAGATAACAACGCAACTACCCCCCTAGATCCAAGGGTACTTGAAGCGATGTTACCATACTTCACAAATAAATTCGGCAATGCAGCAAGTCGCAACCATGCTTTTGGTTGGGTTGCAGAAGAAGGGGTTGATTACGCACGGGAGCAAGCTGCTAAATTAATTGGCTGTACTGAGAAAGAGATTATATTTACATCAGGTGCTACTGAAGCCGACAATCTTGGCATCAAAGGTGTTTACGAAATGTATCAGGATAAAGGCAATCACATTATTACTGCTACAACTGAACATAAGGCAGTTCTTGATACCTGCAAACACTTGGAAAAACTGGGTGCTAAAGTAACCTACCTGAAAGTAAAAGAAGATGGTTTGATAGATCTTCAAGAATTAGAGGCCGCCATGACAGAACAAACCATCCTTGTAACCATCATGTATGGAAACAATGAGATTGGTGTTGTACAGCCCGTTAAAGAAATCTCAGCAATAGCTCATAAATACGGGGCTTTATTCATGACTGATGCAACTCAGGCTGTTGGCAAGATACCTGTTAATGTTAATACTGATGGGATTGACCTCATGGCTTTTTCTGCTCATAAAATGTATGGCCCTAAAGGTGTTGGCGTACTTTATGTTCGTCGTAAAAACCCAAGGGTTAAAGTTACTGCCCAGATGGATGGTGGTGGTCATGAGCGTGGTATGCGCTCTGGTACTTTAAACGTTCCTGGTATTGTTGGCCTTGGAAAAGCGTGTGAACTTTGCCTTTTGGAGATGGGAAGTGAAGCAAAACGCCTATCCGGATTAAGAGATAAACTGGAAGGCGCACTAACTGTATTGGAAGAAAGTTATGTAAATGGCAATGTTGAACATCGCCTACCTCATGTAGCTAATATTTCTTTTAAGTATGTAGAAGGCGAAGGTTTAATGATGGCAATGAAAGACCTTGCAGTATCTTCAGGATCAGCTTGTACTTCGGCATCATTGGAACCATCATATGTATTGAAAAGCCTTGGCCTGTCAGACGATTTAGCACACTCTTCTATACGTTTTGGACTAGGACGTTTTACTACCGAAGAAGAGATTGACTATGCAATTGAGAATACCAAAAAGGCAGTTAATCACCTCAGAGACCTCTCTCCTCTTTGGGAAATGTTCAAAGAAGGAATTGATTTAAGTAAAATAGAGTGGGCAGAACACTAATAAAGAAAATATAACATGGCGTATTCAGAGAAAGTAATGGAACACTATACCAACCCAAGAAATGTTGGTACTTTAAATAAGGATAGTAAGTCTGTTGGAACAGGATTAGTTGGTGCACCTGAGTGTGGCGACGTAATGCGTTTGCAGATTGAAGTTGATGAAAATAATGTGATCACAGATGCAAAATTCAAAACTTTTGGTTGTGGTTCTGCAATTGCTTCATCATCGCTTGCCACAGAATGGTTAAAAGGCAAAACAATCGATGAAGCTTTGGAAATCGACAATATGGATATCGTTGAAGAATTAGCACTTCCTCCAGTTAAGATTCACTGCTCGGTATTAGCTGAGGATGCGATTAAATCTGCAATCAACGATTATCGCGTTAAGAATGGTTTTGAGCCATTTGAGCTTGCCAAGTCTCATCACTAGTTTAATTCTATTATTATGATCACAATAACAGATAAAGCAAAAAGCAAAATAGACCATCTAATGCAAGACGCGCACATGGATGAGGACTATTTCTTGCGCGTTTCAGTTAAAGGTGGTGGTTGCTCAGGCCTTTCTTATAACCTAGACTTTGATAATGAAGAGCAAAAAGGCGATCAGTTTTTCGAAGACAGGGGTATTAAGATTGCATTGGATATGAAATCTTTCTTGTATCTAGCAGGAACTGAACTTGATTTTTCAGATGGTCTAAACGGCAAGGGTTTTAATTTCAATAACCCAAATGCAAGCCGCTCTTGCGGATGCGGTGAAAGTTTCTCCGTTTAACATTCTATTACTATATTTGAAAGGGCGCTTTGGCGCCCTTTTTTTGTTATATAGATAACAGCATTGCTTAAAGAGCTAATTATAACGTATATGGTATCATTTAATGAATTCTCAACTGTTCCGAGCTTGCTCAGAAACGTGGTAGAAAACATTCATAAACCCGAAGAAACATTTCTTATCCACAAAAAAGGCACAGAATGGGAAGAAATATCTTATCGTGAAACGCTGGAAAACGCTGATGCAGTTTCCGCATTCTGTCTTGACAAAGGAATAGGTAAGGGCGACAGGATGGGACTCATGATCGAAAACTCCCCTGAATATATATATTATGATCAAGGTATTCAGCAAATTGGCGCCATTAATGTGTCGATCTACCCTACTCTTTCTGAGCACGAAATACAATATATTATCAATGATTCTGGCATTAAGGCCATCTTAATCGGCAATACGTATTTGTTTAAGAAAGTGCTGAAGATCGCTAATAATTGCAGGGAACTTTTGTATATCATTCCTGCATTTGCGGAATACACTAAAGTTGAATTACCTCATGATCTGAAAACTGAAGTTTTATACTTTCAGAATATCCTGGAAAATAAATCGGCTATTACTACTGATATCGCATTTAAGATCTCATCAATAAGAACCTCTATTAGACCGTCTGATACTTCAGGATTAATCTATACTTCTGGCACCACAGGAACCCCAAAAGGCGTAATGTTATCTCACAGTAATTTTGTTAAAAATGTAGAGGTGTGCCTTCAGCAAATACCTGTTATTGATGAAACTGAGACTTTCCTTTCTTTCCTTCCATTGTCACACGTTTTTGAGCGTACCGCAACATATCATGTATGCTGTGCCCAAGGTTGTAAAATTGCATTTGCGCAGAGTTTGGAGCTTCTTGCAAAGAACATGAGCGAAATTAGACCTACTGTAATGAACTGTGTTCCACGACTGCTGGAGAAAATCCACGATAAGGCGATGAAAAGCGGGACTTCGGCAGGTGGAGCAAAAGCAAAGATATTCTTATGGGCTTTGGAAACAGGCCAGAAATACAGGAAGAAGAAAGAGGCCGGAGAGTATCCTGGCCTATTACTCTCTGCGAAAAAAGCCATAGCGGAAAAACTGGTATTCAGTAAAATAAAGGAGAAAACAGGCGGAAGACTTAAATTCATGATCTCCGGCGGAGCTGCACTTCCAAAGAATGTTGGAGAGTTTTTTGGAAACCTGGGCATTAAGATTCTTGAGGGCTTTGGGCTAACAGAAACTTCACCCGTAATGGCAGTTACGGAATATCATAGACAAGTATACGGCACCGTAGGCCGGGTAATTCCTGGAATAGAGATTGGCATTCAGCATATAGAGACCAAAGAGGTGATAAATATACAGACGCATGAATCCTTCCGTGAAGATTTTACCTGCGAAGAAGGTGAGATCCTTGTTAGGGGTCATTGTGTAATGCAGGGCTATTTTAACAAACCTGCAGAAACTGCTGAAGCGATAGATAAAGATCAATGGTTCCATACTGGTGATATCGGCAGATTCTTTAAAGGAAACCTGCAAATAACCGATAGGTTAAAAAACATGATTGTTAATGCCTATGGTAAAAATGTTTACCCCACTCCAGTAGAAAATGTTTATTTAAAGAGCTCAAAGATAGATCAGCTTTTCCTGGTGGGTGATAGAAAAGAATATCTTACTGCTATTGTAATTCCTAATCAAGAAAACCTTCAGGAGGAATTTAATCTTACTACATCTTTTTTTCAGGAACCAGGCCTTTTTATAGAGAATAAAGAAATCAATGACTGGATTGGAAAGGACATCAAAAAACTTTCTAATGACCTCTCAAAATTTGAGCGGATAAAGCACTTTAAAGTAAAACGCAATCCTTTTAGTATGGAAGAGGGTGAAATAACTCCTACACTCAAAATAAAAAGAAAAGTAGTAGAAAAAAAATATGCAGATGCAATAGAGGAAATGTATACAGAATCCATAGAGTCAGAGTAACTGCTTCGCAGAAAAATACTATTAAAACAGTTCAATTACCTATTTTTGCCTAAATCAATATAAAAAATAAAACTATTCGGCTTTTGCCGCATACCATAAACATGAGTACAGGACTATCAGAACAAGAAGTATTTCGCCGCAGCTCACTTCAGCAACTGCGTGAATTAGGCATCAACCCCTACCCTGCAGAAGCATTTGAAATTAATGCAAATGCGGCAGATATTACTGCAAATTACGAACGCGATAAAACAGCATATAAGAATATCAGTATTGCAGGGAGAATTATGTCCCGCCGTATTATGGGAAGTGCATCATTTGTTGAATTGCAGGACTCTACCGGCAGGATACAAGTTTACCTTAAACGTGATGACCTTTGTCCGGATGAGGATAAAACCCTTTACAACACCGTTTTCAAGAAGCTAATGGATCTTGGAGATTTTATAGGAATCAAAGGATATGTATTCACCACTCAAACCGGCGAGATTTCGATACATGTTACTTCGCTTATACTATTATCTAAATCATTAAAACCACTGCCTGTTGTAAAACGCGATGAAGAAGGCAACATATATGACGGTTTTACTGATCCTGAATTACGCTATAGACAGCGCTATGTAGATCTTACTGTAAATCCCGATTTTAAACAAATCTTCATCAACCGTTCAAAAGTTATTAATACCATGAGGAGCTATTTTGATGATCAGGGATGGATGGAAGTTGAAACGCCGATTCTACAGCCCATCCACGGTGGAGCTGCCGCCCGGCCTTTTGCAACCCATCACAATACGCTAGACATGCCGCTATACCTTCGTATTGCTAATGAACTTTACCTTAAGAGGCTTATCGTTGCTGGCTTCGACGGTGTTTACGAATTTGGTAAGATGTTTAGAAATGAAGGCATGGATCGTACACACAATCCAGAATACACCTCTATGGAAATCTATGTAGCCTATAAAGACTACATCTGGATGATGGCCATGGTAGAAGAATGCTTCGAAAAAATTGCTATTGCAATTCATGGTAAATCAACAGTTACCGTGGGTGCGCATGAAATAAATTTTGAAGGGCCGTATGAGAAATTAACAATGTACGAGTCGATCGAAAAATATACCGGCATAGATGTATCAGCAATGACTGAAGCAGAACTGCAGGAAACTTGTAAAAGCTTGAGTATAGAAATAGATTCAAGTATGGGTCGCGGTAAACTGGTAGATGAGATCTTTAGCGAGAAAGTAGAAGCAAACTTGATCCAGCCGACCTACATTACTGATTACCCTTTAGAAATGACCCCTCTTGCTAAAAAGCACCGAAGTAAAGAAGGTCTTGTTGAAAGATTTGAGCTGTTTATAATGGGTAAGGAAATTGGAAATGCTTACTCTGAGCTGAATGATCCAATAGACCAGCGGGAAAGATTTGAAGACCAGTTGACACTAGCTGCAAGGGGCGATGCTGAAGCAATGGCAATGGATGACGACTTCATACGTGCGTTGGAATATGGTATGCCTCCAACATCGGGATTGGGTATTGGAATAGACCGACTAGTGATGCTCATGACCAATCAATCTACCATTCAAGAAGTTCTCTTCTTCCCACAGATGCGTCCGGAAAAAAAGGTTAAGGTGACAACTGACGAAGACTTTGTTAATGCAGGGGTTACTGCAGAATGGGTTCAAGTAATCAGGAAAATGGGAATCAATACTATTGAAGAATTAAAAGCAGCTAGCCCAAATAAGGTATTTAACGACCTTGGAGGGATGCGTAAGAAGCTGAAACTTGAGTTGACCATGCCTTCAAAAGAAGAAATAACTACTTGGTTCTCTTAACAAAATCATAACAAAAACTTAAAGCCCTGCCGCATCTAGTGTGGCAGGGCTTTGTTAATTTTAAGACTTATAATAAAACATGAGATTATGAATATTTCAAGCCTTGAAATAACAGAAAACGAATACTGCATAAAATTAAATAAGGACTCATTCGATCTTACATTGATCCGTCAGCTAATTAAAAGAATTCAATCTGAACAACTATTTTTCAGCAAAAGAAATCAATATATGGATGAAGACCTGATCAGCAGAGCATCAGAGTACGAAAGTGATGAGAATTTCGACAGATTAAGCGAAAAATAAAAAAGCCACATTTTCATGTGGCTTTAAATTCTTTACCTGTATCTGATCTGCTGTCTGTCCATTAAGACCATTTGATCCTTCATTTGTTTAATCTGATCTGCAAGTAGCTTATTCTTATCAGCTTTCTTTGCTTCTGTAAGATACATTTGAGCTTCCCGCTTATTTCTTTTACCCATTGCAATACCTGCTAAACTCAATTTAGCCAGTGCAATGTTATGATCCATATGTAACCCAAGCGATACGGCCTTCTTGAAATATTTTTCAGATGCCATAGGTGCTTTTCTTGATTCAATCAGGCCTACTAATAAATTATAATAACCATGTTGCACCCTGATTAGTTGCTTTTCATAATCGGTTATTCTTTTTAAAAAAGCTTCCGCTTTAACCATATTGTCTTTTCTTAAAAACCATTGCGCTAACAACATGTTCTCATTAAAGAAATAGGTAACAAAAACCAGTATGCTTATAAACACGCCCAATATACCCCAGCCCCAAAAACTGAATACCATAAGTGCAATGGATGCCCCCAGTATAACAAAACCTAAAATTAGACGAACTATATTTGGCATATCCCTTTATAATTTTTTTTGCAAATATCGTCTTTAAATACCAAAAAATAGATTTAAAATTATAATTTCAGCAAAAAACTACCTATAATGAAAACAGGACTAGCGCTAATGATAATCCTACTAACTATGAACGTAAATGCGCAGAAGATGAATAAGAAAATTGAAGATAAATCAAGAAATAAAACTTTGCTGATCAATAAATGTTCTCGTGAAGGACTTGTTTCTTTTCCTGAATTTAAAGAAAGTTTTGATGCAGAATATCCGATTTATAAAGCAGATTCCGTAACACTGGACTCTATAAAACCTTTATTGAGAGATATAAAAATTACCGTCGTGCTGGGCACTTGGTGTGGAGATAGTAAACTACTGGTACCTCATTTTTTTAAAGTAATAGATGGGTTAGGCATAAAAGAAAATGAAATCACCATTATCGCAGTAGACGGTTCTAAAAAAGCTGAAGGAGGCATACTAGATGGATTAAAGATCGAGTTTGTACCTACTATTATCCTTTACGAAAAGGAGAAAGAACTGGGTCGTATTACTGAAAACCCACTTGAGACATTAGAAAAAGATATATTCCACATATTAGCAAAGAAATAATGGCCGTTAATCTGGAAAAAAGCTGGCTTTCGGTATTGAAAGAAGAATTTGAGAAAGATTATATGATCAATCTTAAATCTTTCCTCGTTAAGGAGAAAGAAAATGGATATACTGTTTATCCCAAAGGTGCAGACATATTCAACGCACTCAATCAAACGCCTTTTGATCAAGTCAAAGTCGTCATATTGGGACAAGATCCTTACCACAATGTGGGACAAGCGCATGGCCTTTCCTTCTCTGTTCAAAAAGGCATGGTGGTACCCCCATCACTCAAAAACATTTATAAAGAACTAGCTGAAGATATTCCGGGATATCAAACTCCTTCGCATGGCAATCTAACCCAATGGGCAGATCAAGGCGTATTATTGCTCAATGCGACTTTAACAGTTCGGGCGCATGAAGCAGGCTCCCATCAGGGTAAAGGCTGGGAAATATTTACAGATAAGGTTATTACCGAACTTTCTGAAAAACAGGAGGGCATTATATTTCTATTCTGGGGAAAATATGCACAAAACAAGGCAAGCATAATAGACGAGAAGAAACATACTGTTATGAAAGCAGCGCACCCCTCTCCTTTTTCTGCGCACAACGGTTTTTTTGGTTGTAAACATTTTTCTAAAGTAAACGCCGTCTTAGAACAAGAAGGGAAAACTAAAGTAAACTGGCAAATCATCTAATACTCCAACGGTACGATAGGCTCTTTCTTAGTCGTAGACATAATCATCATTGTCTGGAAAGTTTTAACCACAGAAATCTTGCTAATCTTATCCATAATCAATCGTTCGTAAGCCTTAATATCGTTCACGTATACTTTAAGCAGAAAATCAGCCTGTCCTGTTACGTGATGACATTCCGTAATCTCCTTGATATGATTTACCTCACCCAGAAATATTTGAATGGTATTGTTCTTATGAAAATCTAGTTGAACTTGTATAAAAGTCTTTATTCCAAGACCAAGCTTCTCTTCGTCTACAAGGGCATGATAACTTTTAATATACCCTGACATTTCAAGCTTGCGCACTCTTTCCAATGTAGGCGCTGGTGACAGCCCTATTTCCTGAGATAGAAGTAGGTTGGTAATCCTTCCATTTTCCTGTAATAATTTAAGAATTTTAAAATCGGTTTTATCTAATTCTGCAGCCATAATGTCAATAATATTATTCAAATATAGAACAACAATGATGTAATTGCCAAATTTTATTCTAAAAGATATAATAAAAAATATATTTTATTTGTTGTTATTTTTTTAGATTTACCTAAATTTAAAGTTAGGTGTCCATTGATGAGGTCTTTTGCTGAGGAAAATTATTTAAAAATTATCTACCATCTTTCGCTGGGTAAAAATGCATTAATTCAAACCAATGCAATCGCAGAAAAGATTAAAATCAAAGCAGCATCAGTTACAGATATGATGCGTAAACTATCTGAAAAGAAGCTGATTAACTACCAAAAATATCAGGGTGTATCCCTTACTGAACAGGGGAAAAACATTGCAATAGATATTGTCAGGAAGCACCGTTTATGGGAAGTGTTCCTGGTTGATAAACTAAATTTTAAATGGGATCAGGTTCATGACATTGCTGAAGAGTTGGAACATATCAGCTCAGGCGAGCTTGTTGAACGTTTAGACGAATTCCTCAATTTTCCTACCAGTGATCCCCATGGCGATCCAATTCCAGACAAGAATGGTAAATTAAGCAGTCTTGCTTTTATCAAATTAAATAAACTGGAAAAAGGCCAAAAAGGAATTATCATGGGTGTTAGCGAACATTCCTCTGCGTTTCTACAGCATTTAGAAAGACTAGGGCTAACATTAGGTAAATCAATAATCGTGACAGATATTGTAGATTTCGATGGATCGTTGGAACTGGAAATGGACCGAACAAAAATTAATGTGAGTCGTGAAATCACAAAAAATTTACTTATTAAAATATGAATAACTCATCTAATCATAAACACTCCGATTCACTCAGTGAAGTACATAACAGTGTAGACACGAGTAAAAGAATCGGATGGAAACGAATCTTATCCTTTCTCGGCCCAGCATACCTCGTTAGCGTTGGTTACATGGATCCGGGAAACTGGGCTACTGATATTGCCGGCGGAAGTAAATTTGGCTACCAGCTAATCTGGATTTTATTAATGTCTAATTTAATTGCCTTACTCCTACAGTCGCTAAGCGCACGTCTAGGAATAGTAAGAGGATTAGATTTGGCACAGGCCTCAAGAAATGCCTATCCTAAATGGGTAAACATTCCGCTTTTCGGACTTGCTCAAACGGCTATTGTTGCTTGCGATCTGGCCGAAATTATTGGAATGGCAATAGGCCTTAACCTTTTATTTGGCTTGCCGCTAATCTGGGGTATTAGTGTCACGATATTCGACACAGTGTTGCTATTGTTCCTCTTAAATAAAGGAATGCGTAAAATGGAAATATTCATTGTTTCAATGGTTTTTATCGTTGGACTATCTTTTTTGGTAGAAATGTTCATTGTAGAGCCATCCATCATTGAAATTGCCAAAGGCTTTCAGCCAGGTATACTTTCCAGCCAGGCATTATATATTGCAATCGGGATAATAGGAGCTACAGTAATGCCCCACAACCTTTATCTTCACTCTTCATTAGTGCAAACCAGAAAAATTAAAAGAGACGATGCAGGAATAAAGGAAGCAATAAAGTTCAATTTCATTGATACTGCAGTCGCGCTTAACCTTGCCTTTTTTGTTAACGCAGCCATTCTAATTCTTGCAGCAGCAGCATTCTTTAAAAATGGACTCCATGAAGTTGCGGAGATTCAAGATGCCTACAAACTCCTTCAAAACATATTCGGCAATACAGCCCCAACTCTATTTGCAATTGCATTAATCGCCTCAGGACAAAGCTCTACAATTACAGGCACCCTTGCTGGTCAGATTGTAATGGAGGGACATTTAAAACTTCGCATACAGCCATGGCTTAGAAGATTGATCACTCGCCTATTGGCAATTATCCCGGCTTTTTTTACCATTCTTTATTTCGGCGATAACGCACTCGGCGGATTACTTATCCTGAGCCAAGTAGTTTTAAGCCTGCAACTTGGGTTCGCAGTGATACCCCTTATACACTTCACCTCGGATCGTAAAACGATGAAAACCTTCGCCATAAAGCCTTGGGTAAAGGTTTTAGCCTGGGCCAGCTCAATCGTCATCGTTTCTCTAAATGTAAGGTTGGTTATAGAAGAAATAAGCATTTGGGGAGCCACAGGCGGGTGGTATGTATATTATTTAATAGTTCCGCTTGCCATTCTTGTCGGTGTATTCCTTCTTTATATTTTTATTTACCCATTAGTAACACAAGCCCAAGCCGGTCAAAATAGCGCTCCTCATGGCAATGCCCTCAATATCGATAAGGTAGAGAAAATAAATTACAAAAGAATCGGAATAACTGTAGACTTTTCTAAAAACGATCGCAATACAATCCGCCATGCCTTAATACAAGGCGGTAAGGATGCTACCTATTACCTCATTCATGTAGTTGAAACAGCAGCTGCAAGGTACCATGGTAATTCTGCAATGGATTACGAAACACAAAGTGATGAGGACAACCTAGAAATATACAAGACTAATCTTGCCGAGCTAGGGTACTCCTCCACGGCCCAAATAGGCTACGGTGGTACAGTAAGTGCAATTGTAGAGATTAGCAACAAAAATAATTTAGAATTATTGGTTATGGGTGCTCATGGTCACAAAGGCCTCAAAGACCTTATCCTTGGCACTACAGTTAACTCCGTAAGGCACAGGGTATCGATACCCGTGTTAATTGTAAGATAATTTACGATATTTGTACCAATGAAGAACGATATACAGATCAAGAATAAACGGGCCTATTTCGATTACCATATTATAGAAAAATATAATGCCGGACTTGCCCTGCTTGGAACAGAGATCAAAGCTATCAGGCAGGGAAAAGCCAATATGTCTGATGCCTTCTGTATGTTTATCGGAAATACCTTGTATGTCAGAAATCTTCATATCTCAGAATACAGCCATAGCTCCTTTCATCACCATGACATTAAACGTGACAGGATATTGCTTCTTCAAAAAAAGGAGTTGCGTAAGCTGAAGGTTAAAGGCGAAGAGAAAGGATATACTATTGTACCGCTAAGAATTTTTACCAATGAAAGGGGATTTGCTAAAATAGAGATCGCCTTGGCACAGGGTAAAAAAGAGTTTGATAAAAGAGACAGCATAAAAGACCGGGAATCTAAACGCGAAATGGACAGAGCAATGAAGGTTTAATTCTTCTACCAGGCCTGATCACCAACCAGCGGCACAAACCTGAAAGTATCCAATTCAATTCTTTCAAAGTCCAACTCACTCACACGAATTACGGTTACCATTTTTTGGGTGTGTTCATCTCCTACCGGAATAACCAGGATACCGCCAATCTTCAATTGCTTTAATAAAATTTCAGGTACAAAAGGTGCGCCGGCAGTAACTATAATTTTAGCATAAGGTGCATGGGCTGCAATGCCTTTGGATCCATCACCAAAAAAGAAATGCGCATTATAACCCATGCCAGGCAAGACCCTAATGGTATGACGGTAAATCGATTCCTGTCGTTCTATTGTATATACATTAGCGCCTAATTCCATTAAAATACAGGTCTGATAGCCAGATCCTGTGCCAATTTCCAATACTTTATCTCCTTTTTTAATGTGAAGTAGCTCACTTTGATAAGCAACAGTGTAGGGCTGAGAAATGGTTTGTCCGTCTCCAATTGGAAAGGCGATATCTTTGTAAGCCTGGTTCCAGAACGTCTCGTCAAAAAAGAAATGCCTCTGCACCTTGCCAATTGCTTTTAGTACATTTTTATCTTCAATTCCTCTCGATGCAAGATGTGCCACCAGCTTTTTTCTTGCGCCTTGTTCTCTGTAATTGTCAATAAACTTATATGCCATTCTATCCCAAAAATAGACTTTTGAAAGGTATTTCGGCTATCAATTTAGCACGGAAGTCTTAAAATATTTCTAATCCTCACAAAATCAATCTTAATAAATTAGTAAGGATCTACATCAACCTGAATATTTACTCCCCTGTATTCCTTTTCCGCCTGGAATTGAAGTATCACTTCTTTCAGAATAGATTTCACTTTCAACATCGAAGTATTTTTATCGCTTTTAATGATCACCTGTTTAATGTAGTAATTTCTAATGCGCGACACCAATGGCTGTTCTGGACCCAACACTCTGTATCCCAGCTGGACTCTTAACGCTGTAGCGAAGACCTGTGAGGCCACATTGAGCAAATCAGCGTCTTTATGTTTCACATTTATAAAGATGAGTTTAGAAAAAGGGGGGTAGTTGAATTGCTTACGCTCTGCAAGTTCATTCTCATACATTTCTTGGTACTTATTGTCTATTACCTGACTAATAATCCTGTGATTATCGTCGTACGCCTGGATAATTACCTTTCCTTGTTTGTCACGGCGGCCAGCCCTACCAGCCACTTGAGCAAGTAGTTGATAGCTACGTTCAAACGCCCTAAAGTCTGGATAATTCAATAATGTATCTGCATTAATCACGCCTATAAGGGTAACATTCTCAAAATCTAGTCCTTTAGCTACCATTTGAGTACCAATAAGAATGTCCGTCTTCTTTTCTTGAAACTCAGAGATAATTTGTTGTAGCCCGTTCTTTGTACGGGTACTATCCACATCTAAACGCGCAATCTTCGCTTCTGGAAAAATCAGGCTTAATTCCTCTTCTATTCTTTCAGTGCCAAATCCTTTTTGTTCAATATGTACTGAGCCACAAGCCGGACATATATTTATGCTGCTTTGGTGATATCCACAATAGTGACAATGCAACTTACCGCTGGTTTTATGAAAAGTAAGACTAACATCACAGTTCACACATTTAGGTGCATATCCACAGGTTGCACAAATTAAAATGGTAGCATACCCCCTTCGGTTTTGAAACAAGATCACTTGTTCTTTATTCTGAAGCGTTAATTCAATATCTTCTATAAGTTTACTAGAAAAGTAAGAAACCATCTTCTTTCGCTTGGTCTCTTCCGCAATACTAATCACTTCCTGTAAAGGAAGTTCCACACCACCATAACGCTGGTTTAGTTTTACCAGACCATACTTGCCAGTTGTGGCGTTATAATAACTTTCTATAGATGGCGTAGCAGATCCCAGCATAATTTTAGCACCATACATATGCCCCATATATACCGCCGCATCCCGAGCCTGATAACGCGGAGAAGGATCATGCTGTTTGTAAGAAGATTCGTGTTCTTCATCAACAACGATCAGTTTTAGCTCCTTAAAAGGTAAAAATACAGCAGATCTTGCACCAAGAACTACACGGTATTGACCGTTTAGTACCTTGTTCCAGATTTCCACACGCTCGTTATTATTAAACTTGCTGTGGTAAACACCAATCGCATCTCCAAAATATCTTTGTATACGTTCAACTATCTGCGTAGTTAAAGCAATTTCGGGCAGTAAAAACAGGACTTGTCCCCCTTTTTCTATCGCTTGTTCTATCAACTTAATATAAACCTGGGTTTTTCCCGAAGCTGTTACTCCGTGTAAAAGCACTACTTCTTTTTCAAGGAACGCCTTCTGAATTTCATTTAACGCTTTATTTTGCGCCTCACTTAAAGTAAAATTGAGGATGAAATCATCATTGTTATCCTGCAATCTACTAACCGGTCTTTTGTTAACAGTAAAAATTTCTTTATCAAGCAAAGATTTAAAGGAAGCAGCACCACAATTGCTTTCCTCTAATACCTCTTGTTTTGCAACGGTTTGCTGCTGTCTTGACAATTTAAGATAAGCCAATAGCGCATCCAGCTGCTTCGGTGCCCGCTCAAGAATGGTAAACAATTGTTTTAGATTTTCTTCATCCTGATAAAAACTATTGAGCAATACAAAACTCTTTAACAGAGGTTTATACTTTTCTATAACCTCCTCAGCAATGTAAACCATCCCTTTACCCAATAATGAGTTTATAACAGGATAAACCGTCTTTTGTCCCAGCAACGCTGATACATCATCAATGGTCAATCTCGGTCTGCTTCTAAAGGCATTCAGTATTAGCTGTTCCTTTTCGCTAAATGTTTCATTATCATTCGCTGCACCCTCTTTCAATACGATAATAGTTTCGCTGGCCAGCTTCAATCCTGTAGGCAGGGCGGCAGACATTACATCTCCTTCATTGCACAGATAGTATCTCGTCATCCAATCCCATAACTGCAACTGTTGCATTGTAATAATGGAATGGATATCAATTACATCGATTATATATTTGGCTTCATAAACATCAGGGGCAATATGACTGATGCTTTTTACCAGTGCAGTGTATATCTTGTTCTTTCCAAACTGTACTACAACGCGCTTACCTACAGCAACAAGATCATTCAGATCAAATGGAACCCGATATATGTAATTTTTCGCTAAAGATAAAGGCAAAATTACCTCTATAAATAGCGTTTCTCTTTCCACAAAATCAGGCTCATGAAGATCAAGCATTCTTTCCTTTCAAAGCATTTAAAAACAACATTAACCAACCTAATATTAGCAATAATCCACCAATAGGGGTAATCGGACCTACCAAATTCACAAAACTCAAATGGGTAATAGCTCTTGTTGCCAATAGGTATAAAGAGCCAGAGAAAAATACAATTCCAATGGTAAAGAACCAGTAAGCGAGGAGAATTTGTTTGCCGCCTTTTAATTGAGAAAGGAATAGCAAAGCGAAAGTATGATAAAACTGATATTCAACTCCTTTAGTCCATATAGTCAATGCCTCCGGATCAATAAGTTGCTTGAGTCCATGCGCACCAAAAGCGCCGAGCACCACAGCAAAAGCACCAAATATGGAGGCGGTTAGTAATATACATCTATTCATTGCAACGAGCTTTTTTAGAAAGCAAACTTATATAAAATTGTTAGGGAACAGGTACTAAAGACAAACAAATTCTCTAAGTTTGTTATAACACACATGAAAAGGATAGTAATCATAATCGCTGTATTATTCATTGCCATCGTTACAATGGCTTATCTTTATTTTGGAGGTCTAAACAAGGAGCAAAAGAATAACGATCATAGCTTGTATGCTGTTGCTGGAAACGCTTCGCTGATATTTTCCTTTGAAAACGATGAAAGCATTCTTGATATATTAAGCGGGCAAGACTTGCTTCAGCAAATCACTGGACCACAAAAATTCGCACAGTTGCAATCTTTAAAGCACAACCTACTTAATATCCCTGATGTTGCTCCTTTCTTCTCCAGGCAAAACATGTATATCGGACTTTGCGCAGACATGGAAAAGAACCTGGAGTTGTTATACAGCACCCAGATTAATAACAAGCATAACTTTCAGCAACTTTTACAGGTTATAAAGTCGGCAAATGTTAAAATCAGCCTAATTCCAAAAAACCTAACAAAGATTGAATTAGCAGACAGCACCATCTTTTATATTGGCAATAAGGACAATCTTTTATTACTTTCTACTTCAGCAGAATTGGTAAGTCTGGCATTAAAACCAAGAAATGACAAGGAGAATAAGTTTGCAGACTTCATTAAAGCAAATAGCAAGATCTCAAAGAACAGTCTGGCCGAGGTGTATGTTAATTTTGAAAAGATTTCCGATATTTTAAAGGTTACTATACCTGGCTCGCTTAACGGAGAACTGGCTTTTCTAAACCAACAACCTGCATACGCTGCGTTGGTTTATAATTTCAATAAAGATAAAGTACTCCTTACAGGCACAACAACGGTCAATGATCCTGCCAGCTTTTACAACCTTTTCCTCAATTCCAAATCTAACAAAATAACTATCAATAGCATTTTACCAGATAATACTGCCAATTACAGCACCTATTTTATTGATAATTACCAAACCTACAATAAGGCGCTTAAAAACTGGTTTAAAATAAAAAAGGAAGACAAGTCTATAGAAGCTATTATAAAAACAATGAATAATGCTTACCACATAGACATGGAACAACTACTCCCAAAGTATTTTAAAGATCAAATGATCACATTCCAACTAAGTAATGGTGAGAAATTGGGGGCCATAAACCTAAGCAACGGCGATAAGTTAGAGCAATTGCTAATAGACCTTAGCAATCCTTATAATGAAGACATCAAATTACTTAACGTAAATGATTTGTTATACAGTTTCTTTGGTGAGGCTTTTAAAAAATTCAAAAAACCTTATTTCACGATAATAGACAACTACCTCATTTTTTCTAACAACGCAACTGGCTTAAAGACTTACCTGGAAAGCTATAGATCAAGTAAACTGCTGATCAACAAGAACAATTATAGCAATGCACTCAATCAACTTCCTGGCTCGGCGTCCATTACTTTTTATATAGATCTGGAAAATTCAACAAATATCATACAAAGAAACATTTATCTGCCGTTTTTCCGGCATATCTATTCAGATGAAGGACTAAAAAGCTATTCTTCAATTGCCTACCAGATCAGCAGCGATAATGGGAAATTTATTAGCAATCTCCTTATGACTAAGAAACTTACCAACCACACAACAGATTCTTTAGCAATCCTTCCCTAACACACAATTTAAATACTAACTTTATTGTGTTAGCTTTAAATATGTTGAGAAAATTCGCAGTACTAAGTATATTCCTTTTTTCTTTTGACCATTTGAGCGCCCAGCAATATGGCATGTTCAATACCAAGACTATGTTTGATGGCTTCGAAAACCCAGCGCAAAAAACATTTTTATTGGACTACTCACGCAAGTTTAATTCAAACTTTTTTTTGCCAAATTTTGGATTAACAGCATCTACAAAAGGGAATGACGATTTTATGCGCAATCTTGTTAATAAACGGGTATACAATTCGAAAATAATTCCCCTAGGTGGAAGTCAAAAAAATACCATCCTTGAAAACTCAAACATTTATTTAGCTACGCTAAAAATCTTTCATTCTTATAAATATCAAAAAGAAATAGGACTTTCCTGGCAAGTAAAAACAGAGGCTCGTGCAGATTTTACAAATGAAACCTTGGCCTTATTGGATACTTACGGGAGATTTGAGGAAAGCGGATTAACAAATTTTGATAATGCCTTCAATAATAAGGCAATTGCACAAAGCTATCACCAATTCAGTCTCAGCTACCGCGAAAACTATGATAAGAAATTAGCCTTCGGTGTTAAACTTAGCTTACTTAGTGGCATAAGCTATAACAGGGTAAACATTACAGAATCTAACTTTACTCAGCAAGGTCTAGGTGGCGATATCGCCGTCAAGCTCACAGGATATTACAAAGCAAGTTTTTTAAAAGGTGATGAGCTGCAGAAAAAAGACCTTTACCCACTTTTTAAAAATCCAGGCGCAGCGATCACACTCGGAACAACTTATACCGCTAAGAACGGGACTTTTATCATGGCCAATATAAAAGATTTAGGTATTATAAGATGGGGAAAAAACTCTGCTGTCTCCAATTTTAATACGACAGAGATGATTAACAGGCCTGATACATTAACTTCACAAGAGGTAGAGAACCGAATTACAGACGTAGTACTGTTAAATTCCGGCAGAGGACGATTTTACGCGCTTACAAATGCCAAAGTAGATTTCCTGATTTCTAGGCCTTACGGTTTCTATACCCCAAGTCTAATTGTCTCTAAAAATGTATTCTTTAAAGGTGGTGATGTAGCTTTTGTAAATAAATTCGAATACAATGATTTTTCTCTAAGCGCAATTCCTTCATACAGTATGGATGGACTAGTACTTTTCGGCCTGCAGGGAATGTATAAAACACCTAATTTTGAAGTTTTTCTTGGTTCTGATAATGTGTTTAAAACCAATTCTCAGGTAAAAGGTATATTAAACAGGGATGAGACTATTGGAAAAGGCTATAATGGAATTTCCTTCTATATGGGTGTAGGCATTAAATTTGGAAATACAGTTGAGCATCCGCAAAACAGCAGTACAATGCCTGGGATCAATGATGATCAAACCAGTTTCTTCAAAAGCTTGTTCGGTATCTTCTCCAGAAGAAAATAACTAAACCCTTGGCTTTGGTTTCGTTAACACAAAATCTTTAAGATAAAACGGCTCAAAGTAAGCTAGGTTCTCAAATACGCTATTCTCAAAAGAAACAGATGCCAATTTACTCATGTTCCCAGCAGAGTTGTAATTATCTGATGAAAATGAGGCCTGCCGACTAGTTATCAGACTCCTGCATTTTTCGGCACCGTTGCCAATAAACACCACATCCTGATTTTCCAAATATGTAGCAAAGCTATTTTCATCAATGATTTTAGCAGATATCTCCTCAATGTAATCCAAATCGGTATTATAAATGGCCGTAAAAACTTCCATTCTTCGGGCGTCAATCATGGGACAAATTAATCCTTTATAATCCGGATATTGTAACATAAAACCCTGAGCCATCATCTTAAGTGTATCAATAGCAATCAGCGGCTTATCAAGTGCAAAACAAAATCCCTTTACTGTTGAAACCCCAATCCTTAATCCCGTGTAAGAACCAGGACCTTTACTTACAGCTATGGCATCCAAGTCTGAGAAACTAACCTGAGCCTGTTCCATAACATCTTGAACAAATAGTGTTAAACTGCTTGCATGAATATTATTTTCCTGAAGTTCTTTAATAGCGATGGTTTGGCCGTCGTTTGATAAAGCAGCGGAACAAACCTGTGTAGCAGTTTCAATTTGAAGTATAAGCGACATAGTGCAAATGTAATAGTTTATTAGGGAACCGGGTCATGACCATGACCGCCCCATGGATTGCAGCGGCCAATTCGTTTAAGTGTTAGCCAACCTCCTTTAAAGGGTCCATATTTTTTTATAGCCTCAACACCGTACTGAGAACAAGTAGGCGTATAACGACAGCTTGCACCAAGTAAAGGCGATAAAAGCCACTGGTAAAGCCTAATCAGCCCTAAAAACAACCAGCTAAATAGCAACTTAATTACCGCCATCCCCTGAAATATTTAGCACCAGCTTTTTCATCACTAAAGCAAGCTTTTTCTCAAAAAACGAAAAATCGTAGATCTGCTTACCAACAAACTGAATAGACAACAAGACCAGTCTGCCAGAAACAGAAATTGAAGAGTAAAGCTGAAGTTCCTTTTGAAGCCGGTACGCCTCCCGAATGCGTCTTTTAATCAGGTTACGGTCTACTGCCCGCTTATAACGTTTTTTAGATACATTAATTACAACCTGTACAGGATATTGATGAGTAGCCGCTATAGGCAAATATGAAATCCGAAAAGGGTATAATAAAAAAGAAGAACCGTTTTTAAATAGCAAGTCTAATAATTTCTTGCTACATAACCGTTCTTCTTTAGTGAATGTGTTCATATCTTGATCGCAACCTTGCAGATGTCTGATCTGCTAACACCTAAAGTGCTGCAATCAAAAATTATGCTTTATGACGGCCTTCGCTTGAAACCGTTAATTTCTTTCTTCCTTTAGCACGACGTGAAGCTAATACCCTTCTACCGTTTGCTGTAGCCATTCTTTCGCGGAAGCCATGCTTGTTTCTTCTCTTTCTTTGCGAAGGTTGGAATGTTCTTTTCATAACTGTATTATATCTTAGACTATTTTTTTAATTAAGAGGTGCAAATATAGTGTGATTTTTTTCAAATTGCAAATAGAAATAGAATTTTCTAAAAGCCAAGAGCAGCCTTCAATTTTATATATCCAGTTTTACTTACCGGAAGCCAAATATCAGATTTTAAAAGCACAATATAGCTATCCTTCTCCTTAAGCTCTATTTTAGTTACCTGTGCCAAGTTAATGATGTAAGATCGGTGGATTCTGATGAACTGCCCCGGGTCAAGGGTTTTCTCAAAAAAGCTCATCGTTTTATTCTTGTGGAATATCCCTTCTGTTGTACTCATTTTTACATAATCATCATCAGCTTCCAGATAATGAATTTCAGAAACTGCAATGATCTTAATCACCCCATTCTTCTTAACCACTACCCTATTGTGCTGGGCTGGGCTCATGGCTGCAGATTCCAGTAGTTCCCGAGTATTAGACTCGTTTTCTGCGTTTAGCCTAAGCGGAAGCTTTTGTATCGCCAGGTCAAATCGGCTTCTCTCAATAGGTTTAAGTAAATAATCAACTGCATTCACTTCAAAAGCTTTAATAGCATACTCATCAAATGCAGTCGTAAAAATAACTGCAGGTGGCTTCTCTACCAACTCTAGCATCTCAAACCCATTTATCTTAGGCATCTGTATGTCAAGAAAAATAAAGTCGGGCTGATGTTGTGTAATCGCCTTCAAACCTTCAAAGCCATCGCTGCATTCTGCAACAATTTCAATATCAGCGAAATTGCTCAAATAATGTTTAACAATATCCCTGGCTAGTGATTCATCATCAATTAGTATTGTTTTTATCATTGTATTGAGGTATTTTAAGCGTAGTTATAAATAAATTATCTTGTGTTGCATTGGTCTGCAACAATTGCTCATCAGCAAACAACAAATACAATCTTCTTCTTATAGCAGTTAATCCGAAACCTGTTCCCCCTGCAGCTTTCATTTCCGGATCGTAAGGATTTTGCACCTTTATCACCAATAAACCATGATCTACCTTTACATGCATGGCAACCGTTATAGGTGCAGAGGTATTGTACAGACCAAACTTTATCGCATTTTCAACAATAGGCTGCAGTAATGTTCCTGGCAGGCACATATTCAGGCTATCTTCATCTATCTTCACATCAATATTTAACCTATGGCTAAATCGTACCTTTTCAATATCCAGGTAAAGCTGTATATACTCCATTTCTTCTGCTACATTCACCCAAACCTCATCATCTCGCTTTAGGGTTCCTCTTAAAAAAGCGGCTAATTTGGTAATCATAGTACCTGCCTCTTTGGGGTTTACAATAGTGAGTGCATAAACAGAGTTCAAACTGTTAAATAGGAAATGCGGCTGCAATTGATGCCTTAATTTATTTAATTCCGCTTCTTTTGATAAGGTCTGGGCGGTTAAAAGGCGGTCTTGCGTAGCAGACTGCTCCTCCAGCCTATACCATAAAATATTAGCCAGTGCACACCAGGCTAAGAATACAAACATAATAATGAACCTGATAATGATTGATAAATCCAGAAAACTCTGGTATGTCAAATCATCTGCGAATAGCATATTGAGAGAAACTTTACTAATTACCGTAATCACCAATCCTAATACCAACGTTAGCACCAGCACAAACAAAATGGTTTCATTTTTAGGTTGATAATAGCCCAGTAAATTACTTAAAACGATACAACCAACAGCCAGTAGCCCATTCGTAACCAGGCTGTCAGCAACCGAGATCAGGATTGTAAAATTGAGAGAATAATAAAATAAAAAAACAAAAATTGCTATCCATACCAAAAATATGATAATAGCAACTTGTTGTATTTTACCTACTGATAAAGGTCTTGTAGTCAATGTCTATTCAATTAAAAATTCCTGATATCAACTCCGCCAAATATAGCTACACCTTTAATAACCAATATTTTTACAGGTGCATCACCGTTTGTTGGCCCTACTCCTCTTTTATCGTCCATGCCTCCAAATATTGCCGTAACTTCAGATTTGATTTGCCACCCTGAAGGCACAATGATCTTTACACCACCAAATAAAGCAACCACATCAAGTGTGATGGTATCTTCGAAATCAGATTGGGTAAGATTGATGTCACAACCTCCAAAGATTGCAATCACATCACCACCCTTAAAATTCTTAGAAAATACATTCTGGTGACTTCCTCCAAATACATTAACAGAATCTAGAATATCGTTATCTTCTTTATCAGTGTACACATAACCGATACCAGCCTCCTCAGAAGCATTTAGATTACTAAAGTCAGCCATCTTATTTTTACCACATCTTTCTTTCCACCTTTTCTTGTATGTTCCTTTAGGCTTAAAAATCAACCAGGTTCCTAAAACCATAAACCCAATGGCGGCATAATACTTAGAGAAATTGTAGTCGATAGCTTTATCCAAAGTCAGAAAACCTCCAACCATTACCATAATTAACCAACCTATCCCAGTAAAATTACGTTTATAACCAACCAGCAACCCGATAACTACAAACAACATCGGCCAACTGATAATCCAGCTTGGAATATCCAAACCTATATTTTTTAAAAAATAAACCAATCCTATTGCTAAAACGACCAACCCGGTCCATATCCTGCTTGAGCTATTATTATTAAACTTTTCCATATTCCTGCTTCTAAATATATTCCTTTATCCTTAATTTCTTTTATGGTACAGGACATTTACCAATTCTGTATCTATTTGTTGTTTCAAATGTATGTAGAAGTTTAAGAATGGTAAACAGGATTAATCCCTGCAGCAGTTAATGGTCGGTAAACCACTCCATTTAATCGGTAAAAAAATTACGGCAGCTGCTCAGATCGAGCTCAATGGCAAAACCAGAGCGACTATATCACTGTAACTGATCCGGCTATAAAAAGTCTTACTAATTCTTTGCTTTTAGCGCGTCTCTAATCTCTGTTAACAGGATTTCTTCTTTAGTTGGTTCTGCGGGTGCAGAGGGCGCAGCTTCCTCCTTGCGTTTTAGCGCATTTATACCTTTAACCAAAAAAAACACAACTAAAGCAAGCAAAAAGAAGTTAATTGCAACAGTAATGAAGTTACCATAGGCAAAGATGGCAGTTTCAGGAATTACCTTCGCAGCAGCCAAGGTAGTTCCCTTCGGCACCTCTCCTTTTAACACCAGATATTTATCACTAAAATCTTGCTGACCGATTACAGCAGATACGATAGGCATCACCAAATCTTTAACAATGCTATCTATTATCTTTCCAAATGCAGCCCCAATGATAACCCCAACAGCCAAATCCATCACATTACCCTTAACAGCAAATTCTTTAAACTCTTTTACAAAACCCATAATATTCTAATTTATGTTGCACCTAAAACTAGAGAAATTATTTTCAAATGCCTCTATTAACCTAAAGAAATTTAATCTTTATAACTGTTAATGAATCCCTCATGAAGGAATTTCTTCAAATACTTATGGTTCTCATTGTAAAACACTCAAAATTTTTATTACTTCGATGTAGCATTTGGATCAACGATAACGTTTCTTTATAAAACTTAAATACCTATGAAAAATATAATGATGTTAATTCTCCTCACCTTATTGTTTAGCTGCAAAAAAGGGGAAGTCGGTTCTGAAACCCTTAAGGGAAAATGGGAAGTAAGGCATATTTTGGGAGTGCAGGTCGCCGGTGCACCTTCTAAATTAGAAAAAGGAAATGGCAGTATTATCGAATTTTCAGGAGAAAACTACATGAGAATAGAGGGTAAAAAGGTAATTTCTGAGGGAATCTATAAGATTACCGATGGGTCTGGAGAAGTAGATGGGAATAAATATGAAAAGAGGATAATATTTAATGATGATACCGACTGGAGAGTCTTTATCAAAATCTCTGGAAATCAACTTCTTATTTGCAACGGATCTATCGCTTCAGACGGCACAACAACAACGTACGAAAAATTGTAATTGTGGCTTATTTACTTCAGCCACTTTACTTCATTTGTGCTCTGTGCTAAATTTGACAGTTCATCTTTTAAAAGGGTATGTTGCCCATCTAGCGGGGCGTATAATTCCAAACTAGATTTAAGGATGTTGTTATCACTTAATGCTTTCACCTCCGTAAGATTCATGCCCGATCGGTAAAACAACAAATTCTTCGCTAAGAGCCCGCTACCTTTTTTATCGCCAATATAAAGCGTTTTGATCAAAAGCTTTTCAGACGCATCCCCTTGTTTTGTATGGTCACAATAGAGGATAGTTTCTCCGCGGGCATAATAATGTGTCAATGTAATCTTATGCCATTTGCCATCATCTATTTTAGTGATTCCCTGTATTCTTTGTTTTTGTGCCGATATATATTCGAGAAATCCTTTCCTGTTTACAGTAACATTACCAGAATTTCCACTGCTGTCGTTCAGTTGCAACACCTGTCCCCTAGCATCCGTTTTAAAAGTAATATTGATGGTAAAGGCATGCAAAGCGTTATCTGGCTTAAAATAAAGCAGCGCACGGTGGTTCTTATCCCATGTTAAATAAGACGCATCTATAAATTTAGGTTGAGCCTTTCCATTGGCCAAAGCATCAAATAACGATGGCACTATTGCATAACTCATTTCGGCATGACCCGCATCGTTTGGGTGGCCTTCGTTAAACCAATAATGAGGTGCCCATTTACCAGTTCCATCATCTATGGCTCCCAATAAATTTACTGACGGTACATTGAGTCCATTGATCCACAAATTTAATTGCTTAACATAGTAATAGTCGGCCTCGTTAAAATCATTTCGGGCATAACAATTGGTCACTATAGGTACATAACCGCTGTCACGCGCCATAGTGATCAGCTTAGCCATATTATTTTTGAATTGATCAAACTTTGGCTTACCGAATTCATGTATCCCCTCATTACCTAATGATAAGGCAATAACTATATATTTAGCTTTTTGCGAAACCAGGTCACGTTGCCACCTTCCCATTACCCTTTCTGTATTATCCCCACCTATCGACTTATTTACCGGTACCCAATCCTTACCTTTTCCATCCGCAGCACGTTGTTTAAGCAACCTGGTTAACATAGATGTATAACCAAAATCCTTGGTAGCACCTGTGCCGTATGGCACAGATGAACCAAGATAAACAATCTTCAAAGTATCTAAAGATTTGTTTATTCTGCTGGTATCTGCCACACTTAAATTTGCATCGGCACTTTGACTGATACAGCCAACAAAACTCATTATCAGTACAAAAGTTTCTAATGATCTCATATCTATATTATATTTCGCAATATAATGCATAATCTTGTCCACATGGAAAAATTTCCAGTTATCAGTTCAACGCTTTCTGCAGATCACCTAGGCATATTGGTGGCAAATAAATACGGTCTAGCCGACCATGTTTCTTGTAAGCTATTAAAAACGGGAATTAATCATAGTTATCTAATTGAGCATGAAGCAAATAAATTCGTTTTCAGGCTTTACAGTTTAAACTGGCGGAGTGATTTAGATATAAACGAAGAAATCCGCTTGCTTAATTTGCTTAAACAAACGGACATTTCCATTTCCTTCCCGTTAAAGGATATTAACGACAATTACATCCAATATTTGGAAGCACCTGAAGGAAGGCGACAGGGTGTATTATTCTCATTTGCAGAAGGTGATAAGCAATTTAATTTCTCCGCTGATCTCCATTTTAAAGTAGGTAAGACAATGGCAAAAATCCATCAGGCTACTTTCAACTTGAAATTGGAAAGAATTACCTATACGCCAAAAATAGTTTTAGAAGATTCATTTTTGCACCTGCAAAAACTTCTTTCAGCCGACTCAGCCGAGATGGCCTGGATGTTATCTGCACAGCAATATTTGCTAAAGGAAATTAGTAAAGCTAATGTCAATCAATTGAGAACAGGGTCTGTTCATCTGGACATCTGGTTTGACAATATGAACATTACTAAAAGTGGAAAGATAACCATCTTTGATTTTGACTTTTGTGGTAATGGCTGGCTTTGTTACGATATTGCCTATTATATTTTACAACTGCATAGCACTGAAAAAGACATCAGCCAGCGCGATTTGAAAGTTGAAAACTTCTTAAAAGGTTACGAGTCGGTAACTCAATTGACTGATGAAGAACGGCGACTATTACCAATACTCGGGGTAAGCCTTTATTTTTTCTACCTTGGTATCCAGTGTCAGCGGTATGACAATTGGTCCAATGTGTTTTTGAACGAAACTTATTTAAAGAGGTTCATCAATCTGCTAATAAGGAAATATTTCGAAGAAAACGTCTCTGCAAAAACCCTCCCTCCCATTAAACATTAAACTCATATTTAACTAATTTCTGTGGGTCAAAAAAATGATTCAGTGGTCCATGCCCGCCACCCGTTTCAACATCCTTCCCCTGCTCAATGGCATTTTGAACATATATTTTACCCTGTGATATGGATCTATCTAAATCATAACCTAATGCGGTAAAAGAAGCAATGGCTGAAGATAGACTACATCCTGTTCCATGGGTATTGGGGGTATCAATGGCGGTTGACCTGTAAATACACTCATTACCATTATTATCCAGGTAAATATCGAACAAATCAGGGCCTTTTAAGTGCCCTCCTTTTATCAATACAGCACTGCAACCGCGTTCTACAATTCGTGCCGCAGCCACTTTCATATCCCCTACGGATTTAATTTCCATTCTGGACAGGATAGCTGCTTCGTCAATATTGGGAGTAATTAATGCGGCTATAGGAAATAAGTAGTCTTTTAAAGTCTTTACAAGATCTTCAGCAATTAAAAGATCACCACTGGTCGCCACCATTACTGGATCGAAAATAACTGGCACATTGGAGTATCCCCTTAAAACTTCGGAGATGCCGATGGCCAATTCTGCGCTATACACCATACCAATCTTAATCGCAATTGGCTTCATATCATCCATCACTGCCTTAATTTGCGCTTTCACAAACTCAACTGGGATGGGATGAAGACTGGCAACACCTAAGGTGTTTTGTACCGTAACCGCAGTGATCGCAGTAGTACCAAAACAGCCTAATGAACTTATGGTTTTCAGGTCGGCTTGTATCCCTGCCCCTCCGCCGCTGTCTGATCCGGCAATACTTAATACTATCGGGTATTTATATTTAGTCATCTTAAATCAACCCATTTTTCAGACTGTACATTTCGCCTTTATACAAAGGCTTTATCAATTGAATAGCCATTTTACTACGTTGGCCGGTATAGCAACAAAATATTAATTTTTTACCTCGCGGCAATTCTGCTACACGGTCTTTCAATTCATATAAAGGGATGTTAAGTCCACCCATATTATAATCTTCAAACTCATAAGCTTCGCGAACATCAACCAGCAAAATCTCATCTGCAGATTCACCTATCCATGCGTTCAGATCGTCAATTGTAAGCTCATCATATCCAGAGGGTGTCAGGATATTGATGTCTTTTACTTGAATCTGTTTTTGTGTTGTCCCAATTTTAAAGATATTGGTGGTATTATCCAGGGCATTCATGGTCATCAATTTACCCGATAAGGTTTCGCCTATGCCGCAAATGATCTTGATGGCTTCGTTAGCCATGTACGTTCCTATAATGCCTGGCAACACACCCAATACGCCAATCTCGGCACAATTCGGCACCTCATTCAACAATGGTGCTTCGGGAAATACATCCCGGTAATTTGGTCCATTCTGATAGTTGAACACCGATACCTGACCCTCAAACTTATATATAGCACCAAACACAAATGGCTTGTTTAATGCAACACAAGTATCGTTAATTAGATATCGTGTTTCAAAATTATCAGAACCATCAATTACCAAGTCATAGACCCCGCAAATAGCCGCTGCATTATCCAACGTAAATCGCACTTTATAAGCCGTAATAAACGTATGCGGATTCAGTAACTCAAGCTTTTGTTTAGCTAGTACAGCCTTTAAGCCTCCAATATCGTTTACGCTATATAAGATTTGACGGTGCAGGTTGCTAATGTCTACAATATCATCATCTACAATACCCAGTTCACCAATCCCGGATGCAACCAGATATTGTAATACTGGGCAGCCCAAACCACCAGCGCCTATCATCAGCACTTTAGCATTCTTTAGCTTTTCCTGTCCTGTTATTCCTATCTCAGGCAAAATGATCTGCCTGCTGTACCGTTTTAGTTCTTCTTCTTTTAACATAGTGAACCCGCTAAACTGTTATCCCAATCTTTCCATACCGGCTCGTAACCTTGCGACCGGATGATTTGGGCAATTTGCTCCGGACTGCGTTCGTCGCTAATCTCAAAC
>JANXVH010000123.1 GCA_025351765.1 Pedobacter sp. | reverse complement strand
TTTACCTGGTACATTCCTTAATTGACGGATATCTGGGTAAAGACCTGTCCCAACGAATGATCAAAATGGCCGGTCGTCAGTAGACAAAAATCTTGTAAATTGAAAATATATGTCATACACACCTCATTCAGAACGTTACCAAAAAATGCAATACAGACGCTGTGGTAACAGCGGCATAATGTTGCCTGCAATATCACTTGGCCTATGGCACAACTTTGGTCATGTAGACCAATTGGAGAATAGCAGCAACATCCTCAAATTGGCTTTTGATAATGGAATTACGCATTTTGATCTCGCAAACAACTATGGTCCACCTCCAGGATCTGCCGAGGAAAACTTTGGCAAACTGTTGATACGTGATTTTAGCGGATACCGTGATGAACTAATTATTTCTACCAAAGCCGGATATACCATGTGGGATGGTCCATACGGTGATTGGGGTTCAAAGAAATATTTAGTTTCCAGTTTAAACCAGAGTCTAAAGCGAATGAATCTGGACTATGTAGACATATTTTATCACCACAGACCGGATCCTATAACGCCCCTTGAAGAAACAATGGCTGCTTTAGATCTAATCGTTCGTCAGGGTAAAGCGCTTTATGTAGGGATATCAAATTACAAACCTGAGGAGGCGTCGAAAGCAATTTCCATTCTAAAAGAGCTAGGAACACCATGTTTAATACATCAGCCAAAATATTCAATGTATGAACGGTGGATTGAGGACGGACTATTGGCGCTTCTTAAAACGGAAGGGGTGGGTTGTATTCCATTTTCACCACTAGCCCAGGGCTTGTTAACCGATAAATACCTGAGCGGTGTACCGGATGATTCCCGCGCGGCAAAGGCACATGGTGCGCTTCAAAAAGAACAGATTACACCAGAAAGGATTGCGCAGTTGTCTAAACTTAATGAGGTAGCTAAAAGCAGGGGACAAAAGCTTGCTCAAATGGCATTATCATGGATACTGAAAGATGAAGGGATCACTTCTGTACTGGTAGGAGCCAGCAGACCGGAACAACTGGCAGATTCTCTAAAATGCCTTGAGAATACGGATTTTACTCCAATAGAACTTGAAAAAATAGAAGATATCCTTGCCAGTTAAGCCAATGGAAAACATCAAACCACTGCCAGTATTAAGTGCCGAAGAAATAAGGGTACTTGGGGTGTTAATGGAAAAATCCAAGACTACTCCAGAATATTATCCCATGACTATCAATGCGATTACGGTAGCATCTAATCAAAAATCATCCCGTAAACCCGTGGTTCAATATGATGACCATATTGTGGTACTGGCATTGGATATGCTGAAAAAGAAAGGGCTGATATCAACCGCAACGGGAGGCTCTAGTCGCTCAACTAAATACAAGCATAACTTTGCAATTGTTTTTCCAGTATTACCTTCAGACGTGGCAATACTCTGTTTGTTGCTGCTTAGAGGTGCCCAAACACCAGGTGAGCTAAATACCAATTCAGGAAGATTATATGAGTTTGAATCTTTAGAAGATGTGCAATCAGTGTTAGAACGATTATCACTTACTGAAGTGCCCTACGTTATGCAAATACCCAAGCGCCCCGGACAAAAAGAAATCAGATATATACATCTTTTGAATGGCACACCAGACTTTTCACAACTAGAATTTGAGGAAGAAACACAAGGAAAAATGCCCGGAGAATTAGAAACCAGATTGAGTAGAGTTGAGCAGGAACTTTCTGAACTTAAAACAGAATTCGAAAAGCTACTCAAAGAGCTTCTTGGTTAGTTTTTTACAGAAACAGTACTGGAATCGGTTTTAACCGTATCGGTAATAGATCTTTGAGCATTTTGGGGAGCTGGGGCTCTAAGTTTCATCTTAGATTCGGTGCAGGCACTAAACAACAATAAAGCTACAATTGCAAGTAAATGTGTTTTCATACTGTTCATACTGTTTGACTAATTAAATAATTTAGTCAAAAATATCAACATAATTATTAAGCTTATAGTATTCCTGTATTTTTGACAAAACTGTGTCTTATAGCTTGTTAAGAACCTTCAAGAGGTAAAGTCTCCTTGCTTTATTTTCTCTTCCTCCTTTTTCGTAATTAATTTCTCTTTTTTCAAATCTATTCGGATAAGGTTATAAATGCTCATGTAAACATTTGCGATCCATACAATTGAGAATTCTGCAATAATATATCCCCTCCAACTGGGATAAAGGAGCGTATAGTTTGTTAAAATCAATATCGCCAATGTCACATAGTGACTAAAGCAATATTCGCAGGTAAAGACATAGAAGATCTTTCTTTGAAAAAATGATCTGCAAGCCTTTGATCTTTCAATACAGAATTCTCTGGGTTCCCTAAATATTTCCTCTTTTGTTACAGTCCAAGCAATACAAGCTACTGGTAGGGCGAGAATAAAGATCCAGTATATAGGAGTTTCCATTAAGAATAAACTTACTTCTTTCTTACTTCTTCATAAAGTTCAATAAGCAAACTTTGTAGTTTAAGAATTTCTTCTTCTCTTTTGTAAAGTTTCTCCTTTAAATCTTCAATCTCCTGAATAGACCCATTCAGTTGCTGATCGTCCTGATTTAAAAGAAGTCTAGAAAGGGGTACTTCAAACAATTGGCCAATTTGTGAAAGTCTGGAAAAATTTACATCAGTAATACCCGTTTCAATTTTGGAAAAAGCGGGGGTAGATATATTGAGTTGCTTAGCAACTTCACTTTGGTTCCAGTTTCTTTTCTGTCTTAGCTGCTTGATATTTTTGCTTATGTGTTCCATGATTTTGTAAAAATAGTTATGATAAAGTTAAATGTGAAGAAAATAAAATTATTTACGAAATAAAAACACAACCGGATTTCCTACGGAGTAGTTTTATTGATCAGCTAATTAACACATCCCATTAAATCTTTCATTGTAGTTAATGAACGTATTACCCATTAAAATAGTGCCAAAAAACAAACAAATTCCCAGGCAAGTTAACACAGCTAAACTTTTTTACCGATAAATAATACCTGTTTACCGATGTTTTAATCCCAATAAGCCACAATCTATTTTCACAAGGGCTTTAAAACTGATCTTTAGCTTATTATTATTAATGTATGGTCTACAGCATTAGGCTGTTAATTTAAATCATAAAGCAATGAACATCATGATTTTTAAAACTTCGGTACGGGACAAAAATGAACTGACATTTGTACGCCCTTTAATGAACATTTTATTTGGAGAGAAAAACTGGACATTTGCATTTGAAGATGAAGACAAAATACTTAGGGTGGTTGGTTCAATCCCATGCGGACGAATTATAGAAGAAATCTTCAGATCACGCGGTTTTATGTGCGATGAGCTTCATTACTCGCTGAGTGAGTTTAATGTCTAACTAGATTAATTAAATTTTTCCGGCTATTATTGGTGGTAATTCGTTATTGTTGTAAACAATTGCTCCTTTATGACTAAAAATATCTTTATAGCATCTGCAGAGCCTTATACCGGTAAATCTGTTATCGCTTTCGGGATGATCAATATGCTTCTTGCCAAAACTCAAAAGGTAGGATATTTTAAACCTATTATTGCACAGGAAGATCCATCTAAAAAAGACGAGCATGTAGAAGCCATGCTGAATTATTTCTCTCTTCCGGTAAATTACGAAGACGCATACGCCTTTACAAGGCAACAGATGTTGCACCAGTCGGACAATGAGAATACCGGCGACCTCCTTAATACCATCATCAGCAAATACAAAAAATTGGAAGATAATTACGACTTCACTGTTATTGAAGGAAGTGATTTTTTAGGAGAGGGAATAGCCTTTGAATTCGAATCCAATGCTTTGATGGCTAAAAACCTAGGTGCACCTGTATTAATCGTGGTATCGGGGAAAGGTAAAACAGCAAGCCAGCTTTTTAAAACCGCTATCAATATTTACCGTAACTTCCAAATGCGAGACGTTCAGGTTCTGGGGGTAGTAGCCAATATGGTTAACCCTGAAGAAGCAGAACGGATAAAGCAGGCATTGAGCAATCAGCTGCCAAAAGAGCTGCTCATAGCTGTAATCCCAATGGAAAGTGGATTGCAAAGCCCCACTATGAAAGAAATTACCGCGGCATTGGGTGCTGATGTGTTATTTGGTGCTGATTTGATGGACAATCAGGTGGATAATTTTGTTACCGGCGCTATGATGTTGCCAAACTTTTTACGCCACATAAAAGACAATTTGCTTATCGTAACTCCTGGCGATAGAGGTGATATCATCATTGGCGCACTACAAGCCAACCTATCTGCCAATTATCCTAAAATTGCAGGTATTGTTCTTACTGCTGGCAGTTTACCAGATGAGCCGGTGATCAAACTTATCGAAGGCCTTCAGACTATCATTCCCATCATTTCGGTACAGAAAGGAACGTTTGAGACCACCACAAGCATAGGTAGTATTCATTCTAAAATAACGATAGACAATAAGAAAAAGATAGAATTGGCCATAGATATTTTTGAAAGGTATGTTGATCTTAAAGCACTGGATGATAAGATCATTACCTTTAACTACGAAGGCATTACGCCCCACATGTTCCAGTATCAGCTAGTTAAGTGGGCCAAAAGCAAAAAGAAGCACATTGTGCTCCCAGAGGGAAATGACGAAAGAATATTAAGGGCAGTTGAAAAGCTTATCGCCCAGGATATCGTTGATATTACTTTATTGGGCGATCCTTCAGAAATTAGTGCATCCATTAAGCGCCTTGGGCTCAATCTGGACCTCAACAGCATTCACATTCATAATCCCGCAGTATCAAAGAATTACAATGATTATGTAGCAACACTTTATGAGTTGCGTAAAAACAAAAACGTGAACATGGAGATGGCCACAGATATGATGACTGATGTATCCTATTACGGAACAATGATGGTTTACAAAGGAGATGCAGATGGAATGGTTTCCGGAGCTGTCCATACCACACAACATACCATCAGGCCTGCTTTGCAATTTATAAAAACCAAACCGGGAGTTTCAGTAGTATCCTCCATATTCTTTATGTGCCTGCCAGAACGGGTGGCCATATTTGGCGATTGTGCGGTAAATCCAAACCCTACCGCGCAGCAACTTGCAGAAATTGCCATATCATCTGCAGAAAGCAGTGCTAAGTTTGGCATTGAGCCACGAATTGCGATGCTCTCATATTCTTCAGGAACTTCGGGCGAAGGAGAGGATGTAGAACGTGTAAGAGAGGCTACGGCAATTGTTAAGGCCAAACATCCAGAATTAAAAATTGAAGGACCCATACAATACGATGCTGCTGTAGATCCGCTTGTTGGTCAGCAAAAACTACCTGGATCTGAAGTTGCCGGGCGGGCTAGCGTATTGATCTTTCCAGATCTAAATACCGGTAACAATACTTACAAAGCAGTACAAAGAGAAACAGGCGCCCTGGCAATCGGCCCAATGTTACAAGGACTAAATAAACCAATTAATGACCTGAGTAGAGGATGCACGGTGGACGATATTTTTAATACAGTCGTTATAACCGCCATCCAATGTCAAGAAGTCTAATTTCCAATTATGAATATATTAATTATCAACTCTGGAAGCAGTTCCCTTAAATATCAGCTCTTTAAAATGCCAATTAAAGAACCCGTTTGCAGTGGATTAATAGAACGCATTGGAATAAAAGGCTTCATTTCCAACCATGGCGATGCCCTAAAACAAGTACTTGCGTTACTTACTACAGGAGCTGATGCAGTAATAGGCAGTCCGGATGAAATTGCTGCGGTGGGCCATAGGGTTGTACATGGAGGGGAGCATTTTTCAGGCCCCACCATTATAACCGATGAGGTTAAGCAGGAGATTGAGAAACTGTTTTCGCTGGCGCCGCTACACAACCCAGTAAACTACAAGTGCATTGAATTTGCAGAGAAATCCTTTAAAAAAGCAACCCAAATTGC
>JANXVH010000097.1 GCA_025351765.1 Pedobacter sp. | reverse complement strand
CGAATTCGTTGCGGGGCGTTTCTTTTAAACGAAAAGTTTGTCGAAAAAAGGACTGTGCCTATTTTTTGAAAACTCAAGTAATTTTCGGAAAGTCATAACTTCAATATGCAAATTGATTTCTGGCTCTATTTTGAAAAATGTCCCAAAAGGCGTCATTTTCCATCCCTTATTTTTGTTATACAGCGCTAAGGGTTCAGGAATTAAGTCTAAGATAACAAATCCAAATTTCGGAGTCGTGTTCTTAACAACTACTTGATTGCCTTTATAATTCTTCTTTACTGAGTTGTACAAAAACTCATCAAAATAAGGCTCAATCAATTCGGAAAACTCCCATCTGTAATCCGTTTTTCGTTTTTGGTGGGCAGTATCACCAGGTCGTTTGAATTCAAAAATGACGATAGAATTTACTTCACCACTGTTTTTATCTCCAAAGCTTATTGGATTATCAAACATTTCAGGGCTTTCTATCATAACCAAGTCGAGCTCTTTCCTGCTATTAACTTGGCAGTAAGAAGTAATTGGCTTGTCAGAAGCAATGAATTTATACGTGATAAAACGTTCGTCGAGCAGCCATAAGTTGTGGTTTTCGTAATCCACCTCGTCGTTAGTTACACCAAGCGGAAAAATTAAATTATGAACATCTTCCTCTAATTTGTAGTCACCATTTTCATCTGCATCCAAAAACTTGTCGAAAAGCGCTAAAATTGCTCTTCTCCTCGTCATGTAATCGGCTAGGCTATCAACATCATATGCAGTCTTTTCTTTGATATCTGCGATTATTTGATTAATCGCATCTTCACTAACTGATTTTGTCTTGATGAATTTTTCGATATTTTGTTCAACTTGCTTTCTGGCATTGAAAGACAACTTGTATAAAAACTCCTCTAACTTGTCATCGGTAAGATTGGGTGGAATAGATTTCAAAATTTCCGGATTCCGCAAGAAGCTATTATAGCGAGGTGCCTTTTCAGAAATGTAGTTTTTAGCATGAGTGATGCTCTTTTCCTTTGCCTCTTTTGCGAACTCTTCGTATTCTTTCTCAATAATCTCCGAAACCTTTTCGTCAATATCCTGAATTGTCGTCAACCCTTGAGAGTGATTGAATAACAAACCGTCTCTTTCTTTTGGAATATTGAATCCATTCCTCGTTTTGAAAACCTTCGTATTCAGAAACTCAGAAACTAAGTATATGTCAAAGAAGTAATTATGCCCGTTCAGAAGAACTGGATACGAAAATATACTATTAACATTTTTGAGATTTCTTCCAAGTCCTACAGCCCTAGAATTAGCGCAGTAATAAAGATAATTGTTTTTCCTGTTACCTTCTTTCAAGGTCTTGGTTATGTAAATCTTAAATTTTTCATTATTTAAGATAAATTCTCTCTCCTTATCCTTTGAAACCTTCTCAAAAAGTTGATTTATCACTGCTACTTCCCCACTAACCTTTTCAAGAATCTCGATTGTAGGCAAGGCATCATTTAAGTAGTAAATAAGGCAATGTTGCATAATAGCTTCAGCTATTTCATTGATTGAAATAGCTGATTTTTCGAGAACGACAGAGTTATAACAATTGCGCATTTCCACAATCGTCCTAGGTTCATCTACGCCGCTTTCTTCAAGAAAGACTGATTCAATTTCTTTTTCCTTAGTAAACCTGAATATCCTATTCTGCCACTTACCGTTTTCACAGAAGTTGCTATCAACAAAATATTCCTCATAAGCAGCCAAAACTGTAAATCGTCCAATTCCCTTGCAACCAAAATCCTTATTGAATTGAGAGAACGGTGTTTCAAACGAATTAAAATTATTCGCATTAAAGCCTATCCCATTATCAATTACTTTAAAAGACTTGATAGTTTTAATATTTTCAAACGTTGGATTCTGAGGAGAATCACCTCTTTCAATTTGAATCTGTATTTTCTTTTTATTATTAGGTATGGCAGATTGCTGGAGACTAATAATTGAGTTTATAATACATTCATATAGCGGAAGCAATACATCCTCTGATGTCAAGTCAACTTGCTCGACAATGTTTTTAACCGCTACTATCATCGTTTCTATTCTTTATTGGTTTGCTTAGACCTTTTGAAGCGGGTGCAATATACCTACTGCTTATACATTCACAGAGTTCTGTAGCAGCAAGGGCTTCCGCAGCTTCATAAAGCCGCTGCCGGCTTCACCAACCCGCCCCACCCCCAGGCCCCAAAGTGCCTCTGGATGCAGCCGATACGGGCACGAAAATTAAAAGCACGCCGGGAAACCTTCATTTACGCTTCATGCCGGCGGGGGCAAGTTTGTACTGTCAACCCACGATACAAGCTGCGTTGCTTCGCCCTTCCCACCCTGCGATGCGCGCTTTCGGCTTGGTTTGGCCCCGGCAGGTTTGCTGGTCGGCC
>JANXVH010000094.1 GCA_025351765.1 Pedobacter sp. | reverse complement strand
ATTCCACCATGGATCAACTAAAAAGACATAATCGGCCTCCGTTAAGTTCAAACCAGTACCGCCGGCCTTTAAACTGATTAAAAATACTCGCTTTTTATCATCATTCTGAAAGGACGATACCACAGCCTCTCTTCCCTTGGTTTGGCCGGTTAGGTATTCAAAGTCTATGTTCCTTGCTAACAACTCAGCCTTAATCAGGTCTAGCATCGTCACGAACTGAGAGAAAACAAGTATTTTATGTTCAGCCGACTTATTTTCAATCTGTTCTATCAGCATATCCATTTTGGATGAAATGTTGCCATAAAATTTTTCATCTTTTATCAAAGCAGTGGAATTGCATATTTGCCTTAACTTGGTAATCCCACGTAACACATGCATACTGCTTCTGGTCAGTTCATCTTGAGTATTCCCCATTAAGAAATCCCGAATCTCTTCCCGGCAAGAATCGTATATTTCTCGTTGTTGCTTACCCATCTCGCAATAGATGACCATTTCTATCTTATCCGGCAATTCAGTAGCTACCTGTTGTTTGGTCCTTCTTAAAATAAATGGTTTAATTCTTCTTTGCAACTCTTCTGCCCGTTTACTGTCTTTAAACTGATCAATTGGCACAGAATATAATTGCTTAAATTGCTGCTTGTTACCAAGTAATCCAGGGCATGCGAATGACAATTGACCATACAGGTCGAACGTGTTATTCTCTAAAGGCGTGCCGGTTAGCACAACTTTATTACGCGACTGCAGCAGCCTAGCTGCCTTATAACGTTGCGAATCAGGATTCTTAATAGTTTGCGACTCATCAAGAAATATATAGTTAAATCTGTAATCTTTTAAAAATCTTACATCAGCAAGTAAGGTTCCGTAAGAAGTTAATATGATATCATATTGGTCAAAGTTACCCATCACCTTGGCTCGGTCAGCACCGTAAAGTGTAAAGATTTTCAAAGACGGAGCAAACTTTGCCACCTCGTGTTGCCAGTTAAAGACCAACGACGCAGGCACAACAATAAGATTTGTATTATAACCACGTTTATCTTTCTGTGATAGAATAAAAGCAATTACCTGAATGGTTTTACCTAAGCCCATATCGTCGGCCAGGCAAGCTCCAAAGTTAAACTCATCTAAAAAATTTAACCAATTAAGTCCCTCTTTTTGATAATGCCGTAATTCAGCCTTTAACCCTTGCGGTATCTTAACTTTTTTAATAGATTCGAATTTAGATAATTTAGTTTTATATAATTGAAGCTGTTCCTTAACCTTTTCATCCAGAAACTCACTTTCATACAAATCGTTTACTGCATGATAATTGATCGTGGGCGTCCTTATCGTTTCTTCAACTAACTCACCAGCTCCAAAGTACCCCTCAAACTTTGTGATCCACTCATCCGGCAAAATCCCTATTGTACCATCATCCAATTGTACAAATTTGCTTTTATTCCTGATGGATCTGTGCAAATGCTTTAATGCTACCGTTTCATTGTTGAATTTTACTTTGACGGCGGTTTCAAACCAATTCATACCACTTATCACATGTATGGCTATCTCAGCTTTAAACGGACTGAATTTGTTGTTTTTCAATTCATTAAAACCTAAAATTGCCATGCCCTTGCTTCTCAAAAACGTAAAGGCATCTAAAAACCATCCGGAATCCAAAAAATGTTTCCTGTGCATGTAAAAGCAGTCTGCATGTTTCTGATCGGGGAACTCATTCATTTGCTCCATGAAATATGGATGTGTCCTGGCAATATCAGATATCATTTGCAGCTCCTTTTCCTCATCCCTATTCAATCTAAACTTGTTTCCAAGCTTATCTTTAGACCTGATCTGCTTTTGCGATATCACAGGTATCTCAAGACTACCATACTTAAACACAGGAGTAATCAACACAAATTCTCCGGATTCAGACAAGTAAACAATCTTTTCATTGTCTAGGTCAAAACCTTTCTCTTCAATTTGCTTTTGACTAGCGGGTTGCAAATACGAATAATTTATTTTTATCTTCTCCTCTATCTTCGAAAGCACCTTTTCCTGAAACTCTTCATATTCATATTCAGGAATAACTATGATATCTGTGTGCTGCTTAAAGAAGGAGAGTACGCTTAAAAAATAAGGGTTATCAATCAGATACAAATGCTGCTTTATTTGGATAAAATACTGGTATTTAAGCTTTATGCTATCCAGCGAATAAAGCTTGCTTTCCAACAGCAGTTTGCCGGATAACTCATAATAATCATCCTTCTTATTTACCCAAAGGGTTAAATCGATTTTTAGCGTGTATAACTTTGCAGGTAGCAAAGAAGCAGCATTTATGGTTGATGAAATGCTTTCGTCATGAATATAAACATCCAGATGTAGGGGGTTTCTAGCTAAAGCTTTTAAACCTTCCAAATCGGAATGTGATGTGCCTTCATGCAGGTTATTTCTAAACTTATTAATTGCGCTATAGAACTTCAGCTCATTCTGTTCTTCAGTTTTCCAGATCTGATCAGACGCATCTATAAACTTTAGCGGATTTTTTAACTTATTCTTGGTACTTAGCCCAACTTCAGCAAGTTCTATAACCAGGTTTCTATAAAAGCGGTGCTGACTAAATATCAGCACCCTTTTATGATTATCAATTTTTTCTAAAGGGTTCTTAATGGCTTTGTCGTTCTGCAGCAGATTACCCAACTTGGTTAGGTCCAAATTTTCCATTCTAAAATCTACTTTATCCTTCATTAATACTTTCCACAGCCATAAAACTACTCATTTAAGAGCACATCCATATCTGCCATCATCTTTTTTACCTCAGGCTCCAAAGTACCATCATAAGCTCCTCTAATCCGTTTTTGTTTATCAACTAGAATCAGGTATCCTTGATGTACAAAGCCTCCATTCTCTTTGGGATCTTCCTTAACTGCAACTATATAATTACGTTGAGCTAAAGCGTATATTTGATCACGCGTACCCCATAAAAACTCCCACTGTGTACCTCTTATACCAAGCTTATTAGCATAAATTTTCATTCTAGATGGGGTATCATATTTAGCATCTATAGTATGAGATGCAAACTTTACAGCCCGATTACCCTCATATTTTCGATATACCTTTAGCAGGTTTCTATGCATCACCGGACAAATTGTTGGGCAAGAGGTAAAAAAGAAATCCGCAACGTAGATTTTTCCGTCAAAATCCTCCTGCGTAACGATCGTGCTATCCTGATTAAGAAGTTTAAATGGCGGTACTCTTATAGATTTATCTTGCAAATAAGGTAGGGGTTCAGGCTTTGTCTTACAAGCAATAAAGCAGCAAAACATAAGCAATCCTATAAACCTACACCTCATGGCTTTCTAAATTTAACCAAATACGCATCAGATATTTTAAGTTGACTTTTGTAGATGCTGTCAATCTTTTTGATCTTAACTTGCTCTTTTTTAAAGTATTCAACTGCATCCTGATTTGATTTACTGCTCACATCCGGCTCAAACTGGTGCATCCAATTGTTCATTTGTTCGTCGGCAATCGCCAGCGTTTTCAACAAGCTGTAAATTTGCGCTTTCTCTACATTTGTATCCAAAGCAGGGCTTTTCTGCTTAATCAAACTCATGGTTTTCAGCACGGTATCTAGTTTCATTTGATTATTAACTATCTTTTCCTGATCACCCATCACGAGGTCGTGAAATCCCATAACCTCATCCCTAAGCTCCTTATAATCTTCCTGTTGTTTACAACCTGTCAATACAACAACTGTAAATAAAATCATTTTTAGTCCTTTCATAATTTTCCTATTTATTATTAATGTCCAACTTGGCATAAAATATTTTGGACAAGCCACCTATATCCCTAACCCATGTTACCAGAATATTTTTTCTAGCTTTAACCAATACTGCGTGGTTATCTGCTTCATTTACCCGCTGGGAAACCGCTATATTGTTGCCAACCGTAAGAAACATAACTATTTACATGGTCTCCCCCATTTCGGTAGGTTGTTGCAAAGCG
>JANXVH010000079.1 GCA_025351765.1 Pedobacter sp. | reverse complement strand
TTTTGATATGTTTTATGACGTACAAAGCGGAGAGAGAGGGATTCGAACCCTCGGTACCGTTGCCAGTACGACAGTTTAGCAAACTGTTCCTTTCGGCCACTCAGGCATCCCTCCAATCTCAAAAGCTCCCTTTTGAGGTTGCAAATATAGCAATTCATTGATGTTTGCAAAAAAAAATTACAGTGTTTGATGATAATCTATGCGCACATGATAGATACTCATAAGCATAGTCTTGAAAATCAGCTTTATAGTTTCTATATCTTTTAACGTAATATCGCAATTATCTAGCTGATCTTGCTCTAGTTTATAGTTAATAATACGTTCAACTAAGGCGTTGATGCTTTGTGCATCCGGATTTTTAAGGCTTCTTGAAGCCGCCTCTACGGAATCTGCCAGCATTAAAACACCCGTTTCTTTAGAAAAAGGAATCGGTCCGGGATAACGGAATATGTTCTCATCAACAAACTTTTCCGGCGAATTCTTTAAAAAACTCTGGTAAAAATAATCTACACGCGTGTTTCCGTGGTGAGTTCTTATAAAGTCTACTACACTTTCAGGTAGCTGGTGCCTTCTGGTAATTTCTATTCCCTTATGGACATGCTTAATGATGATCTGTGCACTTTGCTCGTAAGGAAGCTTATCATGCGGACTAACGGCCGTGTTTTGGTTTTCTATAAAGTATTGTGGGTTTTCAATCTTACCAATATCATGGTACAATGCTCCTGCCCTTACCAGCAGTGAATTTCCTCCAATCTTAAATATAGCGGCTTCAGCAAGATTGGCTACCTGCAGGGAATGTTGAAACGTGCCTGGCGCCTTAAAAGCCAACTCGCGCAATAGTTTATTGTTGGTATTGGTCAATTCAATTAAGGCAATATCAGACGTGATCCCGAACACACGCTCAAAAGCATAAATTAATGGATAGGCAAGTAAAGACAGTAATACGCTAATAATAAAAGGCACAAAATTACTCCACTCAATAGCCGTTATTGAGCCTTCCCTTAATAACGCAATACCTACAAATGAAATAAAATAAGCAGAAAGTATAAATAGCGCCGACAAAAGAAGTTGCTCTCTTTTCACGAGGTTCCTGATGCTGTAAATTGCCACCATACCCGCAGTGGTTTGAAAAAACACAAATTCAAAACTATTGGGCACAAAAAATCCGGCTATCAATATCACCAATAAATGCAGATAAAGGGCTAGTCTTGTGTCAAACAAGATCCTGATAACAATAGGTACTATGCAAAAAGGAATGTAATATAAACTTGGCAAATTCAACTTAATGGCCCATGTTAAAGATACCAGCATCGTTGTGGTTACTAGTAGAATTAGGGTAAGTTGCCTGTTATCCGCAAAAATATCTTTCCTAAACAACTTAAGGAATACCATCAGCAAACTTACAATAAAGCCAACCAGCAGAATTTGCCCAAAATAAACCAGCTTGCTATCTCCTATCGTTTTGGTTTGCGCCTCATATATTTCTTTAAAAGACTGAAGTTTCTGATATATCTCATCATCTATTACACTATTCTTTGCAATAATGAGTTCGCCTTTTTGCACCATACCACGTGTGGTAGACAAGCTGTTAACCGCATTTTGCTGAACCATTGCAGTTATTTTCTCATTAAAAACAATATTTGCCTGCAAATGATCCTCAACCAGATTTAGGATAGTTTCTCTAATTTTAAGATTAACAGATTTAAAGGTGTTGCCGTAATACTCCAGTGCAGATTGAACGGTAAAAACATCGCCCGAACTTAATGTCTTACTTACATTATTTTCAACCAGCGAGAAATCGTAAATCTTACCTTGTTTCTGATGCTTTACATTAAGGGCAATTATGCCTTTATCATACACCAATTTAAGGAGATTAAAAGAATATTTTTTATAGCCAGCCTTCTCATTTTCAGGCAATCCGCTGCTTCTCCATTTTACATCAAATTCGTTTAAATACACATCTTCTACTTCCTTAACCATTCCAGTATTGAAAGTATAGATGGGCAATATATTATTTAAAGCGTCGTTTTTATCAATAGTAATTTGGGGTGTAGTCTTTAAAATAGCAAAGCTGAAGGGAGCCACCAAGTCTTTGTTCTTCCAGATTATGCCTTTTTCAAATTCATACCTAAAGCGGGGTTGCTTGGGTAAAAAAGCAGTGATAAGAAAAACAGAAAGCACCATCGTCACATATTTAATGTTTGATGAATATTTTCTGTAAAGCACTCTATGAGGACTCTTTTTTATTTTAGCCAAAATGATTTTAGATTGATATATTCAAAAATAACATATTTTTTCGTCACTCCCTTAATTTATATACGGAGTAGAATTGGTACTAATATATAGATGGCTATGTACTTATCCTTGCCCGCTCCCACCTAAATACTACCTTTCTCCCACTAAATGATTCTTTTAGGGGACAATTGTAGGAGAAAATAAGCCATTAAGGCGGAACATGTAGGAAAGCAGGCTATAATTTGTTCTGATCCAAGCCCTAATTAAATACTAGCACATTGTATCCCTAGTACAAGGCGAATAGTAAATATGTCTGATAAAGATAAAAAAGCATTTATATTGCAGGTTAACTCTGTCTTGCTTAAGGCAATTGAGCAATGGGCGGTTACCGTTTTTAGGTATATAAACGGGAAGATTGAATTCTTATTAAATGGAGCGCTAAGAGCCAAAAGAAAAAAGCGTGTAAATAAAAATACAGACAAATGGAGATGAAAGAGGTAGTAATAGTATCGGCAGTAAGAACACCAATAGGCAGTTTTGGAGGCTCATTATCGGGGTTTTCTGCACCACAATTGGGTGCGTTTGCTATAAAAGCAGCGGTAAAAAAAGCAGGCATAAAACCTTCGGATGTACAAGAGGTTTATATGGGTAATGTGCTCTCCGCAAATTTGGGGCAAGCACCCGCAACACAAGCTGCTAAATTTGCCGGCTTGCCTGATATCCCAACTACTACCATCAATAAAGTTTGTGCTTCGGGTACTAAAGCAATCATGCTTGCAGCTCAAAGTATTGCCCTCGGTCAGCAAGATATTATTGTGGCCGGTGGTATGGAAAGCATGAGTAATGTCCCTTATTATCTTGATAAGGCCAGAAATGGCTACCGTTTAGGCCACGGACAAATTATTGATGGTCTGGTAAAAGATGGCCTATGGGATGTTTATAACGACTATCACATGGGCACTGCTGCCGAATTATGTGCCGAAAAATGCGGTTTTAGCAGGGAAGATCAGGATACTTTCGCTATTGGTTCCTACAAAAAATCTCAGCAGGCTCAACAGAATGGGAATTTCGATCATGAAATTATAGTAGTAGAAGTTAAAGATCGTAAGGGCGATATTACTTTAATTGATAAAGATGAGGAACCTTTTGCTGTTAAGTTTGATAAAATACCGGGTTTAAAGCCTGTATTTAAAAAGGATGGTACTGTTACGGCTGCAAATGCTTCTACGCTAAATGATGGAGCCGCAGCGTTGGTTTTAATGAGCGCAGATAAGGCCGCTGAATTGGGTTTAAAGCCGCTTGCCAGGATTTTGGGTTATGCCGATGCCCAACAGGCGCCAGAATGGTTTACTACCGCTCCTGCTAAGGCTATTCCTTTAGCTTTGGCCAAGGCGGGAAAGCATATTGCAGATGTAGATTTTTTTGAAATTAATGAGGCTTTTTCCGTAGTTTCACTTGCAAATAATAAAGAGATGGGTTTAGATGAGGAGCGGGTAAATATTTATGGTGGTGCGGTAGCAATGGGGCATCCCCTTGGTGCCTCTGGTGCCAGGATAGTAGTAACACTATTGTCGGTTTTAACACAAAATAACGGAAAAATAGGCGTAGCAAGCATCTGTAATGGTGGCGGTGGCGCGAGTGCTATAGTAATAGAAAATTTAAGTTAAATGAATAAAGGCATTCGCACTTTGGTAGTTATTTGTATGTTCTGCTTTTTTGCGGGCGGGGTCAATGCTCAGCATAGCTTTAACTTTAACAATGCTGCTATTATGAGTAAGTATCAAGATTCCCTGATTATGCTTAGCAATGAAACCGCAGCCACACCGAGTACGGGAATGCGTTTCGCAAAAAATGCCGCATTTATTAAAACATTGGTCAACTCCTTAAAAACTCAATCTTCCTTTAATTATTCTTTTGATTCGCTACAAAGGGTAAGCATTTTAAAATCGCCAGATAATTCTTTCCGTATTTTTTCATGGCAACTGCCCATTGATGATGGTAGTTACCGCTTTTTTGGTGCCATTCAAATGGCTACTAAAGATGGTAAACTTAAATTATTCCCCCTGATAGACAATACAGACAATTTTACTGATATTAATGAGGTTACTGGTAGTAAAAATTGGTTTGGCGCACGTTATTATGAGATTATTCCGGTAGTTGTACCTGGCAAAGCGCCATATTTTGTATTGCTTGGATGGAAAGGCAATAGCAGTAAAACTACCAAAAAGGTGCTGGAAGTTATTTCTTTTGATAAAGGAGAACCTGTATTTGGCAAACCTGTTTTTGAGGGCTTAAAACCCGGCAACACCAAAAGCAGGGTCATTTTTGAATATAATAAGCTTAATTCTATGACTTTAACTATGGATAAAAGCGTAAACATGATTGTTTTTGATCATCTTGCACCTTTTTCTGAAGAAGTGGTTGGCAATTTTGAATATTACGCTTCAGATTTAAGCTTTGATGCCTACAAAGTTGTGAATGGAAGATTAAAGCTTGTCGAAAACGTTGAACTGAAAAACGATCCCAGTGTTTTGGACGATTTTTACATTGATCCAAAGGACAAAAATACTAAAGCCGTAAAAAAGCTATAAGTTTGAAAGTATGGCTACAGGTAGCTATCTTGCACTTTGAACTAACTGAACTGACTATATTTACTAAAAAACTAACATGAGTACAACGAGTTTGGACACCCCAAATAATTTTTTTGAGCGTAAAGTGCTCGGCCATCCTGCCGGATTGTTCGTTTTGTTCTTTACAGAGATGTGGGAACGGTTTTCATATTATGGAATGCGGGCCTTACTTGTCTTGTTTTTAACATCTACCGTAGCCGCCGGCGGCTGGGAATGGTCTAAAGCCGATGCGTTAACGTTATATGGCACGTATACCATGGGCGTTTACCTAACTCCGGTATTGGGTGGTTTAATTGCCGACAGGCTACTAGGATACCGCTGGGCAGTAATATTAGGTGCACTGATTATGACATTGGGCCATGCAAGTATGGCCATGGAAAGCCCTGCTTTTTTATACATTGGTTTGGGCTGTTTGATGGTTGGAAACGGGTTGTTTAAACCGAACATGACTTCGATTGTATCTAAAATGTATAAGGACTTTCCTGAGAAAAAAGATGGTGCGTATTCTATCTTTTATATGGGTGTAAATGCAGGTGCTTTTTTAGGTATCATGATTTGTGGCTACATCGGCGAAAAGATTTCATGGAGCTGGGGTTTTGGCTTGGCGGGGATATTTATGTTTCTAGGTATGTTGCAGTTTTATTTCACTAAAAATATTTTTGGTGACATCGGGCTGTTGCCTGGAGAAGAGAGAAAATTGAAAGCAGCAGAAGAAAGATTAAATCCGAATACGGAAGTGATTGATGAACATGTGCCCGGTAATATAGTGAGGGACAGGTTAATTGTAGTGTTGATATTTTCTATTTTTACCATCTTTTTTTGGGCAGCTTTTGAGCAGGCCGGGGGTAGTATGACCATTTTTGCTAAAGAGAATACCGTTAGGATCTTGACAGGAAATGCTGGTATGACCTTTAAAATTGTAGATGCCCTGTTAACTATTGTGCCATTGGGTATCATTTCTTATGTGCTGTTTAAATTATTTACACAAACCTTTGCAAAGTATAAAGTAGGAAACATAATCCTCGCTATTAGTTTTGCTATCATTTGGGTTATTGTGCTATGGAAAGTGCAACGTGAATTTGCTGCCGAAACAACTGAGATTGCTGCTTCTTGGTTTAATATCCTTAACTCGCTGTTTATCATCTGCTTTGCCCCAGTATTTTCTAAATGGTGGGAAAGTAAATATAACCTTGCTGCTTCTTTTAAATTTGGTTTGGGTCTGGTATTACTCGGACTTGGATTTGGTTTTCTAGCCTATGCGGCCACCGCCATCACTTCTCCAGATATCAAAGTAAGTTTGATTTGGCTGGTATTGGCTTATTTGTTTCATACACTCGGTGAACTTTGTATTTCGCCTGTAGGCCTTTCCTACGTGAGCAAGCTGGTTCCTGCTAAATGGATTGGATTTATGTTTGGGGTATATTATTTATTTATAGCCATGGGCAATAAACTTGCTGGTGCATCGGGAAGTATGATTGAAGAGATTACTAAAAAATATAGTTTATCTACATTTTTCCTCATTTTTACATTGATTCCAATCGTAGCCGGCCTTATTATTACGGTGCTTCATCCTCTAGTTAAGAAATTAATGCACGGGGTTAAATAAATAACACTTTCAGAATGGCTGAAAACTTAACCCTGGATCAAATCCAGAATTTTAAAGGCAAATACCCGAAGCAGCTTTGGTCGCTCTTCTTCTCTGAAATGTGGGAACGCTTCTGTTTTTATGGGATGCGTGGTATGCTTACCTACTTTATGGTGACCCAACTGTTGATGAACGATGTTGATGCTAATTTACAATATGGAGCTACTCAGGCTTTTGTATATGCCTTTACGTTTATAGGAGGCCTATTTGCTGATAAAATTCTGGGATTTAGAAAATCTTTGTTTTGGGGTGGCATATTAATGATTGTTGGCAGTGCCATATTAGCGTATGATCCCAATCAGTTTTTCTTTTTAGGCATCAGCTTTACGGTTGTAGGTACTGGTTTCTTTAAACCCAATATTTCTACTATGGTAGGAAAATTATATCATTCTGATGATCCGCGCAGAGATGCAGGTTTTTCCGTGTTCTATGCAGGTATTAATATAGGTGCATTATTAGGTGGTTACGCCTGTATCACAATTGGCAAAGAATATTCATGGCATCTGGCATTTGGACTGGCCGCTATAGTGATGACTATCAGTTTGATTAACTTTATTTTTACTCAGAAAGGTTTAGGACCTATTGGCTTACCTCCTACTGCCGATCAGGATATTTCAGAAGAATCCTTTGCAGGAATTGATGATAAAATACCAACTGAACCTGCGCTGGTTAAACGCACGGCGATCAATAAAAAATGGCATGATTATGCTGTATATGCTGGCACACTTGCAGTTGTGCCGATAATTATGATCATGATTGCTAAAACGCAGTATACCGACTGGTTTATGTACACCATTGGTCCGGCTGCTTTACTTTATTTGTCCTTTGAAACGGCAAAATATGGCCTGGCTGAAAGAAAAAAACTCCTGGCTGCCTTAGTATTTATTATGTTCTCTATCGTTTTCTGGGGAATTTATGAACAAAGCGGTGGGTCTTTAGCTTTGTTTGCGGCAAGAAACCTAGATAATAAGGTGCTGGGTGGTTTGCTTACTTTAGATCCAAATGGCGTTAACAACTCTGCCAACTCACTTTTCATTATTATCTTTGCGTTTTTAATCGGCTTGATTTGGATTGGTCTTGCTAAGAAAAAAATAGAGCCTAACACAATAATTAAATTTGGTTTAGGCTTTTTGTTTTTGGGTGGCGCCTATTTTATATTCTATGCTACAAGATTTTTTGCTACTCCAGGTGGAATTGCTTCTTTAGACATATTTACTATTGCTTATTTTGTAGTTACTATTGGCGAATTGTGCTTATCTCCCATCGGTCTATCTATCATGACCAAGCTTTCTCCACCTAAATTACAGGGTGTGATGATGGGTATGTGGTTTTTAGCAAGTGCTTACGGACAATATGTAGCGGGTATATTAGGTGCAAATTTATCTGAGGCCGGAGAAAACGATACGCCTCTTCAAAAATTGATTACTTATACTGATGGTTATAAACAACTTGCTATATATTCCTTAATTGCTGGTGTTATCTTAATTGTTATTTCGCCCTTGGTAAAAAAGCTGATGCAGGAAGTAAAGTAAATACTTAACTTCGCCTTTTTAATTTATTATACGTGTCAGACAGTTTAGTTATCATTCCAACCTACAACGAGAAAGAAAACATTGAAAAGATCATTAGAAAGGTTTTTTCGCTCGGTTTCTTCTTTGAGATCCTAATTATTGATGATGGTTCTCCGGATGGTACGGCCGAAATCGTTAAAATGCTTCAACAGGAATTTCCTGCCTTACACCTGCAACAACGTAAAGGAAAGCTTGGCCTTGGTACCGCATACATACATGGTTTTAGATGGGCACTGGAAAGAAAGCAATACGAATATATTTTTGAGATGGATGCTGATTTTTCTCACAACCCAGATGATCTGATCAGGTTGCGCCAGGCCTGTGTAGCAGGGGCAGATATTGCAGTTGGATCACGCTATGTAAATGGTGTTAACGTAGTGAACTGGCCAATGAGCAGGGTGTTGATGTCTTATTTTGCATCGATGTACGTTAGGATTATTACAAGGATTAACATTCAGGATGCCACTGCGGGTTTTAAATGCTATAGACGTGAGGTTCTGGCTACGATACCTTTGGACAAAATTAAATTTGTAGGTTATGCATTTCAAATAGAAATGAAATTTACAGCACTTAACTACGGTTTTAAAGTAGTGGAGGTACCAATCATATTTACCGACCGCACAGAAGGTACATCAAAAATGAGTACCCGCATCTTCAGAGAAGCTTTTTTAGGGGTAATTCAAATGAAGGTTTGGAGTTGGTTTAGAAAGTACGACAGAACATTAATCAATTAGTTTTTTAGCGTTTTCCCTTCTCGCATCATTTCGCCGAAATCTATCCCTCTATCCAAGGCCGAAACAATCTTTACTATTCTTTTTGTTCTGGTAACTTCTGTCTTAGCAGAATTTAGCCAATTGATATACCAATTTTGGTGCGATTTAGGCATTTTTAAAAAGCCAGCAATTAATGCTGGTTCATCTGTTAAACAAAGCTTAAGATCTTCAGGTATTTCTAATTTAAAATCTTTATCCTCTTCCAATTCAAGGCTCAACACAGCGCCCACTTCTTTCTTTAACTGTTTTCTTAAACTGGCTTTAAGTGCCAGAATAAAATCACCTTCTCCCATGGGCACGGTAGCCATGCCTTCTATGTTTAGCTGATCTATTTTTCCTTTAATCCGGAAACTCTTTTTGCAATCTGGTTTGATCTGATTGGCCAAAACCTGCGGTATGAAGATATAGCTCCATCCCGTTTTTTCTCCCATTTCTGCAAAGCGCTCTATTTCTGCCTTAAAGATTATCATCAAATAAAATTACTAGAATTTTTCGTCTACACCAAGGCCGAACAATGCAAAATCATACTTAACGGGATCTGCAGAATCAAATTTTAATAGCTCGTTAGTCAATTCTACGGCAGTTTGCCAATCGGTTTGTTTTCGTTGTATTAAACCCAGCTTACGCGCAACACGATCTACATGAACATCACATGGGCAGATCAAATCCTTTGGCTTTATGTTGTTCCACAAACCAAAATCAACTCCATTATTGTCTTTCCGTACCATCCACCTCAGAAACATGTTTAGTCGCTTACAGGTAGATTTTTGCAAAGGCGATGATACATGTTTAATCGTTCTGCGTGGATAGTCTTCCAAAGAAAAGAAATAGGAACGAAAATAGTTAAGGCTCTTTTCAACTTTGGGTGTTTGGTGCTTCAATTCTGATAGTAAACATGCTGTTGAAGAATACAAATTACCCTTACCAGGTATTGCTACAGAAACATAATCTTCATTAAATCCATCAACGGGAGACAAAAAAGCTGCTTCTAATGAATCATATAGTTTATAATGCATTTTAAAAAATGCTATAAAATAGAGGAGATCAGTATCGTTGAATGTACGGTGTTTGAATCCTAGAAGTCGCCTGAGATCGTTATCCCCATGACCCAATATAAAATTATGAGGGTCATTGTCCATCCGCTGAAACAGCTCCCGACATTTATTGATGATTGTTTTACGCTGCCCCCAAGCTAAAATTGCCGCAAAGAATGCGGCAATCTCTATATCTTGTGGTTTAGTGTAAGCATGTGGAATGCAAATTGGGTCGTTTTCAATAAAATCAGTCTTATTGTACTGAGCCGACTTAGCATCAAGAAAATCCTTAAGATCTAAAAATTCCAAATTGCTTATTTTAAGGCTTGGTCCAAATCTGCAAGCAGGTCGTCAATGTCTTCAACCCCAACACTTAATCTGAGCAAGTTATCCGTTACCCCAACCTTTTCACGTTCTTCTTTTGGAATGGAGCCATGTGTCATGGTAGTTGGGTGGTTAATTAAAGACTCAACGCCCCCTAGAGATTCTGCTAGCGTAAATACTTTGAACGAAGAAGCGACTCTAAAAGTTTCCTTTAAATCTGCATCTTTAATTGTAATGGACACCATACCACCAAAATCCCGCATTTGCTTTTTAGCGATATTATGGTTTGGATGATCTTCAAATCCCGGCCAATAAATCTTATCAATCTTTGGATGATTACGCAGGAAGTGCGCTACCTTTGCTCCATTTTCGCAATGTGCCTTCATTCTTAAATGCAACGTTTTGATACCTCTAAGTACGAGAAAAGCATCTTGAGGGCCGGGTGTTGCACCACAGGCATTATATATAAACCAGAGGTCTTTGTAAAGCTGATCATCATTAACCAATAAAGCTCCCATTACCACATCTGAATGCCCGCCAATGTATTTGGTTACGGAATGCATTACAATATCTGCACCTTGATCCATTGGATTCTGAAGATACGGAGAGGCAAAAGTATTATCAACCGCTAACAGCAGTTTATGTTCTTTAGTTATTTTTGCCACCCCTGCGACATCAATAATCCTCATAGTTGGATTGGTAGGGGTTTCAATCCAAACTAACTTTGTCTTGTCGGTAATAAAAGGCAATATGTTTTCTGGTTTAGACAAGTCCAGAAAGTGAAACTTGATACCATACTTTTCATATATTTTAGTGAATATTCTATAAGAACCTCCGTAAAGATCGTTTCCGGTAATTACTTCGTCACCAGGGTTTAGCAAACGGAGCACGGCATCAGTAGCACCCATTCCGCTAGAGAAAGCAAGACCGTATTTCGCATTTTCAAGCGCTGCTAAGCAATCCTCCAAAGCTTTCCTTGTAGGATTTGTACCCCTGGAGTATTCAAAACCCTTATGATTGCCGGGCGATTTCTGAGCATAAGTTGAGGTTTGGAATATCGGGGTCATAACTGCTCCTGTAGAAGGATCAGGTTCCTGGCCTGCATGTATAGCTTTAGTTGCGAATTTCATGATTAACAAATTGATTTAAATAATGGGTTTTTCGTTTTAGTTTTTAACTACTAATAAGCCCTGGCAAACAATACCCTTTGTGTTGAAGGTTTACCAGAATAGATACAAACGCCATCTTGCAATGGGTTATTTAAAGGAACGCAGCGAATGGTAGCTTTAGTCTCTTCTTTAATTTTTTGTTCTGTTTCTGGACTACCATCCCAATGTGCCGAAATAAACCCTGCTTTACCATCCAACAATTCTTTAAACTCATCGTAAGAATTAGCTTCAGTAATATGGTCTTCTCTGAATTTTAAAGCTTTGTTAAAAATATTGGCCTGAATCTCATCAAGTAATTGTTCAATATAAATGTCAAGACCTTCCTGATTTACGGTTTGCTTTTCTCTGGTATCTCTCCTTGCAAGTTCAACAGTACCGTTTTCCATATCACGACCGCCAATTGCAAGCCTTACAGGAACACCTTTAAGCTCATATTCTGCAAATTTAAAACCAGGGCGTTGTGTATCACGATTATCATACTTAACAGATATGCCTAATTTTTTTAGCTTTGGCGACAGCTCGTTTACAAACACAGAGATTTTGGTCAATTCTTCATCAGTTCGATAAATCGGAACGATAACTACCTGTATTGGCGCAAGTTGCGGTGGTAATACAAGACCTGCATCATCACTATGTGCCATAATAAGCGCACCCATCAGCCTGGTAGACACCCCCCATGAGCTTGCCCAAACATGTTCGATCTTCCCTTCTTTATTGGTGAATTTTACATCGAATGCTTTTGCGAAATTTTGCCCTAAGAAATGTGATGTACCCGCTTGAAGCGCCTTACCATCCTGCATTAGCGCTTCAATGCAATACGTATCTAACGCACCTGCAAAACGTTCGTTAGGAGTTTTAACACCTTTTACAACAGGAACGGCCATCCAGTTTTCTGCAAAATCAGCATAAACATCCAACATCTTTCTGGTTTCCTCTATTGCCTCATCGGCAGTAGCATGCGCGGTATGTCCCTCCTGCCAAAGAAACTCTGTTGTACGTAGAAAAAGTCGTGTACGCATCTCCCAGCGTACCACATTAGCCCATTGGTTAATTAGTAAGGGTAAATCACGATAGGATTGAATCCAACCTTTATAAGTATTCCAGATTATTGTTTCTGACGTAGGGCGTACAATCAGTTCCTCTTCAAGCTTTGCGGTTTCATCTACTATGATATTTCCATTGCCATCATTTTTAAGTCTGTAATGTGTCACAACGGCACACTCAGTTGCGAAACCCTCTACATGTGATGCTTCCTTAGAAAAAAATGACTTAGGAATGAATAAAGGGAAATAAGCATTACTATGACCAGTATCTTTAAATTTTTGGTCTAATACGGCCTGTATCTTCTCCCAAATAGAGTATCCATAGGGTTTAATGACCATACATCCCTTTACAGAGGAATGCTCTGCCAGGTCTGCTTTTATAACAATGTCGTTATACCACTGGGAATAGTCTTCGTTTTTACTTGTAATGCCTTTGCTCATAGCTCTCTGGAACGTTTTTTGTGTTAAATAGCTTGTAATCTATCTCGCAAATTTATAAATTTATACCTACAAAAAAACCAGAACACACAAAACCCAAATATATATGAAACCAAATCATTTTTTCACCAGTATTCTTGCCGTTATAGCGATAGTTGTAACGTCATGTTCTACACCCCGGCTTGCACAGCAGGATGTTGATAATGATGATGTGTACAGCAGCAAAGCACAAGCAAAGACCTATGTGCCGGTTGCTATTCGCCCATCTCAGCAGGTTCCTTCGGCAACACAATACCAGGAGGATGATTATTATGGAACAAGTGATCCTTATTATGATATGGATTACTCTTCAAGGATAAATCGTTTCTCCTACGGATCAACATTAAGATCTTACTACGATCCTTATTTTTACGGCAGCTTATACGCTCCTTACAGCATGTATTTAGGGTATAATAACTTTTACGGCGGCGGTTATGGAGGCTGGGGATACATTTCTTCACCATTTTGGAGTTATGGTAATTTTGGTTATAACAATTTTGGTTATGGAAACTATTATGGTGGTGGTTTCTTAGGCGGCGGTTATTATGGTGGTGGTAGCGGGTACTATACAGGTAGAACCACTATTGTGCCTGATTATAAAGCAAGGCCGTATATGGGCAGAGAAGATGGCGTTAGTACCAATCGTGGAATAACAAGATCGTCCAATTCAACTACAAGAAGGGTTGATGTTAATGGTAATCCAGTTAATGAGAGAAGCAGATCTGAAAGATATAACCCAAATACTGCACCAACAACACCAAGCCGTTCAGACCGTTCTACTGCCCCTGCAGCGAGGCCAACACGTACGGAAAGCGCTCCTGCACAAAGACCTGAACCTACTTATGCACCTCCTGCCAGATCGGAAGGCTCAAGAAGTAGTGGTTCTTCTTCATCAGGAAGCAGCAGCGGTAGTAGTAGCAATGGTGCGAGACCAACCAGATCAGGCAGAGGATAGTTTTTGAATATCAAAACACACATGAAGAAAATAATTTTATCACTAGTGGCTATAGTAGCTACTACAGGAAGCATATATGCACAAAGTTTTGCACCTGATGCTTACAGGTTTTCACAAACTAATTTTGGAAGTACGGCAAGATTTAAAGGAATGGCCGGAGCACAAATTGGTGTTGGAGGAGATATGAGTTCGCTAGGCGCAAATCCGGCTGGTCTTGGTTTATTTACTAAATCTGAATTTAGCTTGACACCTGAATTCAATAATATGAGCGGAAAGGCATCTTACCTCAACGCGAACACAACTTCCTCTAAGGATCGCCTCAACTTAAATAACCTTGGCGTTGTAATTTATAGTCCTACATTAAGAGCGCAGGGACAAAATACGCAACGGGGACTGATAAGTTCAGTTTTTGGATTTGGATATGCGAGAAACAATGATTACAATGCTAATTTCAGCTACAAAGGAACGAATCCTAAAAATTCAATTGCTGATTCTTATGCTGAACGAGCAACAAATTTTGGACTGGCGCCCGATAAACTATCAAATGGATTAGAAAAAATGGCTTATGACGGGTATTTAATTGACGATTATGTAGATAACAAAGGAACTTATTATCTAGGAGCATTGGACAAGAATAATGTTCAAAGTAAGAATGAAATCAGGTCTGGCTCTACATCTGAATTAACAGCTGCAGGAGCATTAAATATTTCAAATCAGTTCTATATTGGTGGGAGCATAGGCTTGGTAAATATTAGGTATATTAATGATAGTGAATATACAGAAGCAGGATTTAACAAAACTGAGAAGTCTAACTACAGCTTATCTATGTTACAGAATCAGGAAACAACAGGTTCCGGAATTAATGGTAGGTTGGGTGTTATTTTTAGGCCAGTAAGCACTTTCCGTATTGGAGCTAATTTACAAACACCTTCTTGGTTGTTAATAGAGGACAATACTACTGTTAGCTTAGATACAAAAATTGCAACTGGAGCTAATGCTGGGAGTTATAAAAGTGATCCAGTCAACTACGTTTTTCGATATAAACTTCGGACCCCGCTAAAAGGTTCTTTGGGAGCTAGTTATGTAATTGGCGGAAAAGCATTAATCAGCGCCGATGTTGATTATATTGATTATTCTTCAATTCTGTTTTCTAACGATGTGAACAGTAGTGACCCCAACCGTATCAGGGATGAGAACCTTAATGTCAAAAACAACTATAAGGAAGCATTTAATTACAGGGTTGGAGCTGAGTACAAGGTAAATAATGCTTTTAGTTTAAGAGGTGGATACGGATTAAATGGCTCTGGTATAAAAACAGATGATAGTGGTTATTATGATACAAAAATCTATACCGGTGGTTTAGGCTATCGCGTTAACAATTATTATTTTGACCTTGCCTATCAGCGATTGGAAACCAATACCAGCCTTGCTCCTTATGAGTTAGGCACTGCAGATAATCCATTAGAACCTGTTGCAGAAATTAAAACATCCAGGAACAATGTATTATTAACTTTTGGAGTAAAATTTTAATTAATTATATTTTTTGTTGGAGAGGGATTGCTTAAATGTTTTCCCTCTTTTGCATAATTAGATCTACCCGCTTTTCTACCGCTTCGTCTTTAATAAGTTCTGGTGCATGGTGTGGTTTTTTACGGGCATCAATTATTAATGGACCCTCACAACCCCAATGCTTATCTTTTATAAATTCATCAACTCCGTGTATATCTGTAGCAGGATTGCTCCTAGTAAAGGTTACCCATACCAAATTGTTGATATTTTTAGCAACGAAAGGTGCGTCATCACAAACAACAATAATCGCAATCCCATTTAAATCATGCCCTTTAAGTGCGACAATTAAAGCATTAATTTCGTTTTTTGCTGTTTCATCATTGGTATAGGCACTCCCACTAACAGCTACTATTCCAGGAATGGCTAGTGATATGGTGTTTAAATCCCCGGTTAAATCATTCCATTTAATTTCTAATGCTAGATTGCGCTTAATTTCTCCAGCAGCAGCGAACACAACCTTTGATCCGCTATTTAAACCTGTTCCACTGTAATCCAGCGTGTCTATTGTAGTTTGTGTGTGGAAATGTAAATCTCTTCTTAAGTCTATACGAGATAAGATATGTTGCAAAAAGGCAGAAAGATTTTGTGTACTTAAATCCTTGTTATCCTCTTGTGCAGCAATAAATAAGTATTTAGCTAAACTAAGCTGGTTCTTCCCTAAGATATGATTGGCGATAGTGAGAATTTCCTGTGGTCTGCGTTCTTTTAAGTAGGGAGTGTAACGTTCACTACCTATAGCAAAAAGTAGTGGATGTACACCTGCAGCATCTACGGCATTAACTTCTTTTAATCCGTTTATTTCTTTAGGTAGTGCTGAACCGGTTATTTCGTGAATCAACGCGCCAAAGCTTGTATCTTCCTGTGGCGGTCTACCTACTACTGTAAACGACCAGATGGCATCATGCCTATGATATACATTGTGAACTTTCATAACAGGGAAAGGATGCATTAAGCTATAGTAACCTAAATGATCTCCAAATGGCCCCTCTGGTTTTGTTTGATGAGGATAAACTGTGCCGGTAATAACAAAATCTGCATCAGCAGAAATGCAGAAACCTTCATCATCATAAAAATAACGGAACCGCCTGTTGCCAAGTGCACCAGCAAATGTCATCTCTGATAATCCTTCAGGAAGCGGCATAACTGCTGCAACAGGGTGCGATGGTGGCCCGCCTACAAATATACTAACCTTAAGAGGTTGTCCTTTAGCATTTGCTTTAGATTGGTGCACGCCTATGCCACGATGTATTTGGTAGTGTAGGCCTATTTCTTCGTTTAATTTGTAGTCATTTCCGGCAAGTTGAATTCTGTACATCCCCAAGTTGGCGTTCAGTATACCTGATTTGTCTGGATCTTCAGTATATACTTGCGGCATAGTAATAAAAGGTCCGCCATCCATTGGCCAGTTAACAATTTGCGGCAATTCACTTATGGTTGTTTTTTTGAATACTTGCTTAAAAAGACCTTGCTTAAGGGGAAGGGCGGTTAGGGCACTTAAGCCAAGACCGGGTAACTTTAAAGGATCTTTTAAAGCCTTGGCAGGATCAGACCTTAAATTTACAAGCTGTTCAACTTTCGGCAGGCTATCGCGAAACATGAACCTGGATCTTTCCAGTGTTCCAAATAGATTGGATACAGCAGGAAACTTGCTTCCTTTTATTTTCTCAAAAAAAAGTGCTGGCCCTTGCTCTTCGTAGACCCTTAAATGAATTGTTGCCATTTCCAGATAAGGATCAACTTCTTCCTTTATTCTTATCAGGTGGCCATGATATTCAAGGTCTGTAACACATTCCGCTAAACTTTTATATCCCATGTTGGTTCAAAGGTATTAAAAGAAAAATCGTCATGCTGAATTTATTTCGGCATGACGATTATGGCGATTGATTGAAAAAAAATTATTTCTTTCCCGCAAATGAACGGAGCATCCAGGTGGTTTTCTCTTTAAACTGCATAAATTTATTTACCATATCGTTTGTACCATCATCCCCAGCTTTATCTGAAGCTTCCATCAAGTCGCGTTCTATTTGGATCAAAATTGCCATGTCATCCAATACAGCATCAACCATTGCCATATCGCTTAATCCAATTGTATTAATTTCCTTGATTTGACTTTCAGCTATATAATCAACAAATCGGCTGTGAGGTGGTTTGCCGAGTGTTAAAACCCGTTCTGCAATTTCATCAATTGTTATTTGGGCATTGGTATATAGTTCCTCAAACTTAATGTGTAAAGTGAAGAAATTTTGTCCTTTTATATTCCAGTGACATCCCCTTAGCTTTTGATAATGAATGTGATAGTTAGCTAAGTATTCATTAAGCAAATCAACCACTGGCTTTACTTCTTTCTCGTTTAAACTTATTTCTTTTGCATCCATGATATTATATAGTGTTTTATTTCCCCAAAGGGAATATTCAATCAATTACAAAACAATTTGGAGATCCAATAGTTTGAAAAATCTGATGTCTTTATACAATAGTCAGATCTTCTGTTCGTTTTAATGTAGCAGATATGATAAATGCGCATCATCAACCTATGTTATTTTTATTTATTCGTATTATTGCCGACTGATCATTTTACTAAAAATTAATGTATAAATATTTTATTGTATCTGTTTTCGCTTATTTTTGTATCCTCAGCGCATCCCAAGCTTCCACAAGAGATTCTATAGGGGTTGAAAACAACAACGGAAAGAAACTTATTGTGCACCAAATTGTTGCGAAAGACACTTATTACTCTATTGGCAGAAGATATAATGTTGTCCCCAAAGATATCATGACATTTAATGACAATAAGTTCCTCCAAATTGGTGTAATCATTAAAGTACCAACCAACATTTCCTTTGATAGTCGAGTAGTTGTTGCTTCACCTCCGCAAGCCGCTAATACTCCTACAGCGGGTAATACTGACATTACAAACGGAAATTTGATTGAGCATGCTGTTCAAAAAAAGGAAAACTTGAACATGCTGGCAGAGAAGTATGGTACCACGGTAAATGAGATTAAGAGGATTAATAACCTTAAAAGTATCAATTTGCAAATTGGTCAGATTCTAAATATTCCAGTAACAACTGTCCCGGAACAAGTTCCTGATATTATTGCACCTGCGCCTCAGAAGCCGTTAGAAACGATAACAAAGACCTCTCAAAAGTCGTCAGAAGAATCAAAAATTCCTGTACCACAAAACAATACAGATGATTTCATAGAACACGTCGTGGCCGGAAATGAAACGATTTACTCTATTGCTACGAAATATAAGCTAACAATGGATCAATTGAAGGCAAAAAATAACCTTATAGATAACTCACTAATAGTTGGACAGAAGCTTTTAATAAAAGGCCAGTACCCTCTAAAGAAAGCTTATGTTCCGGCTGTTTCTACTGCAATAATCGATTCTGCTAACGCTTTGAAAAAACCTTCCTTGAAGTTGCCTGCAAGCCGGTACGGGTTAAACCAGATTGATGAAAAAGGCACTGCAGTTTGGATTGCAGATCAGTATCTTGATCCTACGAAGATGCTCGTGCTCCATAGATCTGCAGCTATAGGTACAGTAATGAAGATTACCAACCCGATGACTAACAGAACCGCCTTTGCTAAGGTTGTTGGTAAATTTACAGAGAATGAGTCCACAAAAGATGTTATCATTGTAATGACAAAGGCGGTCTCGGATGCGCTTGGAGCACTGGATAAAAGGTTTTATTGCAATATAACATACGGCGGACAAGAGAATGAACAAAAATAAACCTTTCATTATTGGTATTGCGGGAGGTAGCGGATCAGGAAAAACTTTTTTCTTAAACTGCTTTTTGCACCATTTTAAGAATGATGAGGTAACGCTCGTTTCTCAGGATGACTACTATATCCATGCTGGTGAGATGACACAGGAAGAGAACAAGCTATATAATTTTGATCTTCCTTCTACCATTGACGACGAGCAGTTTCTCTACGACATAAGGAAATTGGTTAAAGGAGAAGTAGTCTATAAAAAGGAATACAATTTTAATAACCCGCTTGCTATTGTTAAAATATTGGAGATAAATCCGGCTCCTATTATCATTGTAGAAGGTCTTTTTATTTTACACTTTCAGGAAATTGCTGATTTACTTGAACATAAAATCTTCATTGAGGCAGATGAACCAGTGGCGCTAGCCAGAAGAATAAAACGAGATGGTATGGAAAGAGGCTATCCTGAAGAGGATGTGCTTTATAAATGGCATAATCATGTTGCTCCTGCTTATAAGGAATTTCTATTGCCATATAAGCATTATTGCCATCAAATAGTTATCAATAATTTTGATACTCCCGAAGATATTATCAGAATTACAGATAAGATTTCTGCCAGTTTTAAAGAACTGCTTGGAGAAAATGAAATATAATTAATCCAGGAACATTTCTGGAACATCATCTTCTGCAAATAGCTTACCTAAAGTAGATTGCTTAATATAAGCTACCGAAACGCCTGGCGCCCTTTCTAAAAGTTTAAAGCCGCCTCCCGGCAAAACATCTAAAACAGCCAATTCTGTTACAATTTTCTTTATACAATTGATTCCTGTAAGTGGTAGCGTACATTTTTGGAGCAGCTTACTTTCTCCAAGTTTATTTACGTGTTGCATGGCAACGATAATATTTTTAGCTGAAGCAACAAGATCCATTGCACCTCCCATACCTTTAACCATTTTACCTGGGATTTTCCAATTCGCAATATCTCCGTTTTCAGAAACTTCCATAGCTCCTAAAATTGTCAAATCTATCTTCTGACTTCTTATCATTCCAAAACTCATAGCAGAATCAAAATATGCAGAACCGGGTAAGGTAGTAATGGTCTGTTTACCAGCATTAATCAGGTCAGGATCTTCTTCTCCTTCAAAAGGAAATGCCCCCATACCCAATAAACCGTTTTCAGACTGAAGCACTATATTGATCCCATCAGGAATGTAGTTAGCAACCAAAGTGGGGATTCCTATTCCAAGATTTACATAAAAACCATCTTTTATTTCCTTTGCGATACGCTTCGCAATTCCATTCTTATCAAGCATATTAGTACTAGCTTTTTTTGATTACTGTGCGTTGTTCAATTCTTTTCTCATAATTTACGCCCTCAAATACGCGGTGCACATAAACGCCAGGGGTATGGACGTGATCTGGATCTAGTTCTCCTACTTCCACAAGTTCTTCTACTTCTGCAATAGTTATTTTTCCCGCCATTGCCATTATAGGATTGAAATTGCGACTGGTAGCCCTAAAAATAAGATTACCAGCTGTGTCGCCTTTCCATGCCTTTATAAGTGCAAAATCGGCATCAAATGCATACTCCATCAAGTATTCCTTTCCATTAAAGTTTCTAGATTCTTTACCCTCGGCAACTTCAGTACCCACCCCTGCGGGAGTAAAAATAGCAGGCATTCCATAACCCGCAGCCATGCATCTGGTGGCCAGAGTTCCTTGTGGTATTAGTTCTACCTCAAGCTCCCCGCTTAATAACTGACGTTCAAACTCAGCATTTTCACCAACATAAGAGGCTATCATCTTTTTAACCTGATGTTTTCGCAGCATCAGGCCTATTCCAAAATCGTCAATACCCGCATTATTTGATATGCAAGTAAGTTGCTTTACTCCCTTTTTAACAAGTGCGGCTATTAAATTCTCGGGTATACCGCATAGGCCAAAACCACCTAACATTAAGGTATCACCATCCTTTATATCTTCAATCGCTTCAACAGCACCTTTTACTACTTTATTGATCATAATAAAATATTTGGATTCTAAATTATGGTATAATTTGCGCTTGGCGCAAACTATTTAGAAATAAACATAGGTTATTCCATCTCCGCCCCTATCTGCGTGTTCATCTTCAATACGATTAACCCGACTATATTTTTTTAAATATTCCCTAATTAGTTTTCTTAGAATACCATCGCCTTTTCCATGTATTATTTTAATAAACGGGAAGCCAAGCATAATTGATTTATCTAAATATTTTTCTAATTCATGTATTGCGTTTTCACCCCTAAAGCCTCTTATGTCAAGTTCAGCGTTAAAACTGCTAATTGCTTCTGATAAACTTCCAGTGTATGAATTATTTTGAACTACTTTCTTTGCTTGCTTATTGCTAATCTTATAAACCCGGTTTTTCTTTAAAACAGACCGAAGATCTCCCAGTGCGACTACCAAATTATCCCTATTAATCTCCAACACTTGGCCTGTAGTTTCACTATTTGTCAGTTGAACCCAATCGCCCACTTCAATCGCGGTACTTACTGGAATTGGCTTTTCTGGTTTTTTTTCTTCCTTAACCTGATTATGGACTAACTCTTTTTGAAGATTTTGCCTCAATTGCCTGATAACCATTTTATCAGCCTGCTTCTCCTTTATTTCTGCAATTGTATTTTCAACGAGCTTATTCGCACTTTTAATAATGGACTGCGCTTCAAGTTTTGCTTCTTTGATCAGTACCTTTTTATTTTCATCCAAAAACAATTTTAATTCTTCATTCTCTGCGACCAGGTTTTTCACTTTGTTTTGCTGTGTAGCCAGATGGAGTTTGGTATCATAAATCTGCTTCTTCTCTCGCTCCAGATCGACTAGCAAACTATCAATTCGATTTTGGTTGGTTCCTGTCTTTTTCCTTGCCAGCTCCAATACTTCCTTTTGTAGTCCTATATTCTGTGCAATTTCAAATGCATAAGAACTACCGGGTTTACCTACTTCCAAAACATACATCGGTTTCATTTTGTCGTTATCAAACAGCATAGAAGCATTTTCCAAGCCAGGTGTGTTACCCGCAAATAATTTTAGGTTTGAGTAGTGAGTCGTAATAACTCCCCTTACCTTTTTATTGTTTAACACTTCCAGAACGGCCTCTGCCATTGGCCCGCCAAATTGTGGATCTGTCCCAGTACCAAACTCATCAATAAGCACAAGAGATTTAGGTGTGGCATGCGCCACGAAAAACCGCATCTTTGTAAGATGGGCACTATAAGTACTTAAATCACTCTCAATAGATTGATCATCACCAATATCAGCAAAAATGTTGTCGAAGATACCTACTTCACTTGATTCGTCAACCGGTATTAAAAGGCCGCATTGTGTCATCAATTGCAGTAAACCTACCGTTTTCATACATACAGATTTGCCGCCGGCATTTGGCCCGGATACTAAAACAATTCTCAAATTATCATTGATCTGAATGTTCAATGGAACAACAGTTTTTTTATCAGCCTTAAACGAAAGATAAAGTAGTGGATGGGTCGCATTAACCAGTCGTGTTCTGGCTTCCTTAATAAGTATGGGCATATCTGCTTCTACATCTATTGCAAATAAAGCTTTAGCGCGTACAAAGTCCAGTTTAGTGAGAAAGCCATGGTAAGACAATAACAATGATGTATACGGCCTAAGTTCTGTTGTAAGGGCAATTAATATTCTGATAATCTCTCTGCGTTTATCGAATTCAAGATCACGCAATTTATTATTTAAAGAAAACACTTCTTCTGGTTCTATATATACAGTCTGACCGCTGGCAGATTCATCATGTATAAACCCTCTTAGCTTTCTTTTATTTTCTGCCAAAACAGGGATGCACATTCTTCCATCTCTAATGGTTAAACTTCCATCAGCAACCCAATTGTTACTTATAGCCTGTTTATAGATAGAATCCATTCTTTTCCTAACATCCAGTTCTCCTTTTGAGATATCAGCGATAATTTGTTGTAATGCAGGAGAAGCATTTGGCTTGATCTTTCCTTTCGAATCAATTACTCTTTCAATTTTTACAAGAATGGCCTTTTCTACGGGAATATGTTCAAATAGTGCTTCGAGATTTGGATAAATTTCATTTCGCTCTTCAAAAAAGCGTAGAACAGAAAATACAGTTTGAAGTGAGGCATACATTTGGTGCAGTTCATCTTCTACTAGGTATGTTCCTTCGACTTTGACTTTATCAGCGAGCGATTTAATATCAAAAAAAGTATTGATCTGAAGCGGCTCTTGATTTTGCAGGATACTTTTAAACTCATGTGTTTGCCTCAGATATTTATTTATCAGATCAAACTTATTCATCAACTGCATTTTAGCGACCATCTGCTGCCCCATTACACTTAGGCAATGCTTATGAATAAGTTGCCTAACCTCGTTAAAGCCAAGGCGTTCTAAACAATTTTCAGGATATAACATATTATACTTTTACGGCCTTTTTGGTTTTGGTAACCACAACCGTCTTTAGTTTCTTTTTAATTTTTTTTTTCTTCTTGGCGTTAGCCTTTTTAACAGAGTCCAAACCTTTAACAGAACTTCTTCTTGCTATGGAATCTGCAGCTTTCTTTAGTTCTGCCTTTTTTACCACCCCAACATTTTTTAAAGAATCTACTTTTAAAATGCTCAACTTTTGCTTTAGCAGCTCAGCGTTTACATTTTTATAGATACCGTCCATCAAAGCCGGGTTTTTATAATAATAATCCAAACTCTTATAGTATTTTGCTGAGTCTATTTCAAATTTTCGATAAATACCATTGTAAAAAGAGGCTGCAATTATTTTAGCAGAGTCAGGTTGGTAGGTAGAAATAAGTCCATCCGTAATATGTATATCATTTAATACAAGAGCCATTTCATCTGGCTGGATGATATCACTTGGTATCCCCGGTTTACACGCAGAGGTAAATAGAAGGAACAAAAGAATATATATATAACTTTTCATTGATTTAAAAGATCATTATTTCTTCGGCAAAGTTCGCCAAGGTTGTTATTTTTACCAAAAATACTGATAAATGAGTATAGCAGATAACTTATTAAAATATAAAAACGAGCTTGGACAAAGTGGTGTAGAATTAATTGCAGTTTCAAAATACCAGGAAAATAACGCTATTATAGAGGCATACGATGCGGGTCAGCGTGTTTTCGGCGAAAATATTGTACAGGAACTTGTGGAAAAACAAGCACAACTGCCTACAGACATAGAATGGCACCTGATAGGTCACTTACAAACCAACAAAGTTAAATACATTGCATCTTTTATAACACTAATACAATCTGTAGACAGTTTAAAGTTGCTTACTGAAATAAACAAACAGGCAGCAAAAAATAATAGAATAATTGATTGCCTTCTTCAAATCTACATAGCTGACGAAGAAACCAAGTTTGGACTTGGCTTTGATGAAGTTATAGAATTATTGAGATCTGATGAGTACCAAAATATGAAGAATGTTAAAATAACAGGACTTATGGGGATCGCTAGTAATAATGCACCAGATAAGCAAACTCTTGACGAGTTTATCGAATTAAAGGTATTGTTTGATGGCATAAAGGTTAGTTTTTTTAGAAAAGACGATAATTTCAAAGAAATATCAATGGGAATGTCTGGCGACTATAAGCTTGCAATTGAAGCTGGCAGCACCATGGTCAGAGTTGGAAGTGCTATTTTTGGTAAAAGAGTTATAAAACATTACAAAGCTGAATGAACATCACTATAAGAGTTACAGAGGAAAAAGACTGCGCCAGGCTACTGGAACTGATCAATGAACTCGCGGTATATGAGAAAGCACCTGATGAGGTGACAGTTACTTTACAGGAATTTGTTGATGCCGGCTTTGGTAAAGATAAAGTTTGGAAGGCTTTCGTTGCAGAAACGGACAATTATATAGTGGGTTTTGCGCTATATTATGTTAGGTATTCTACCTGGAAAGGCTGCCGACTTTACCTGGAAGATTTCATCGTTACGGATGATTATCGCGGTAAGGGCATTGGAAAACTACTTTTTGAGACCGTTATTAAAGAGGCGAAAGATCGCAATTTTAATGGCATGGTGTGGCAAGTGCTGGACTGGAATGCTCCTGCTATCAATTTCTATAATAAATACGCTGCCCAGCTTGAAGAAGGCTGGCTTAATGCTTCGTTTTCTAAAGCGCAAATCTCTGCTATGAAACCAAATTCTTTACTTACCAATACCAATTAATGAGAATTTATAAATTTGGAGGGGCATCTGTAAAGGATGCTGCCGGTGTTAAAAATATTGCCGCAATCATTAAACAATGTCCTGATCAGAAATTGCTGGTGGTAATTTCTGCTATGGGTAAGATCACCAACAAGTTAGAAGAGCTAACTTTTGCTTATCTGTATGGCCAGGAAAATACGCACGAGATCTTAGCCGAAATCAAACAATTTCATTTTGAAATAGTAGGGAACCTTTTTGCTGATCACGGTCACCCGATATATGACGATATCAATAATTCTTTTGTAGAAATAGAATGGTTGCTGGAAGAAGAACCAACTGACGCACCAGATTATATATACGATCAAATTGTTTCTATCGGTGAAATTATATCTACCAAAATTGTTGCTACCTATCTTGAATTTATCGGCACAAATGCCAAATGGCTGGATGCAAGAAACTATATCCACACAGACAACACTTACAGGGAAGGTAAAGTAAACTGGAAAAAAACAGAATCAGAGATTCAAAAGAAATTGCTGCCAGCTATCGAGAACCACATTGGAATAACTCAGGGATTTATTGGGAGCACCAGCGAGAACTTCACCACAACCCTTGGCAGGGATGGCTCTGATTATTCTGCTGCAATATTTAGTGCCGGATTAAATGCAGATAGCTTGACAATCTGGAAAGACGTGCCGGGGGTGCTGAATGCAGATCCTAAATGGTTTGATGAGACGGAGCGCATTCCGAAACTCTCCTATCATGATGCAATAGAATTGGCTTACTATGGGGCAACGATTATTCACCCGAAAACAATTAAGCCGATCCAGAATAAGAATATCCCGTTGTATGTAAGGTCATTCCTTGCTCCAAACGATGAAGGCACCGATATTACAGGTGCTAAAAATCACTTACCAATCCCATCTTTTATATTTAAAGTAGATCAAGTATTAATCTCCATCTTTCCTAAAGACTTTTCTTTCATTATTGAAGAGAATCTGAGTGAAATATTTAACCTGTTTCACAATCACAAGATTAAGATCAATACCATGCTCAACTCTGCAATTAGTTTTTCAGTGAGTTTTGATCATGATGCCAAAAAAACAGAGAAACTGATAGCAGATTTATCGAAAGATTATAATGTGAAGTACAACACTGGCGTTGAACTGGTCACAATCCGTTACTACAACCAGCAAACGATAGACAGAGTAACGGCCTCAAAAAATATTTTGCTGGAGGTAAAAAGCAGGAATACTTGTCAGATTGTAATGAAAGACAAAAACAGTTGAACAAAGAACTTTTAACCAAGGCAGCGCAAGATTACATCAATACCCATCTCCAGGATGATGTGAATAAAATTGCTTTAGCAAAAAGCCCGATCCATGGAATTGAATCTGCTGAACTGGCCAATCAGATCTCAGCCAAGAAAAAGTCGGCTAAAAAACTGCAAACATGGTTCAATACGCCTTACATATATTATCCATCTACACTTTCTGTAGAGCAGACATCCTCCGAAGCGACTGCGGAATATAAATCTGGTTTGGCCATCGGTAAAACCCTCTTGGACATTACCGGTGGTTTTGGAGTTGACGGTTATTTTTTTTCCAGAAGATTGGAAAGTACGGTACATTGTGAGATTAACGAAGAATTGCTGGAAATCACAGCTCATAATGCCTCGGTACTTAGACAAAACAATACAGCTTTCAAAGCGATAGACGGCCTGGTTTTTTTAAAGGAACAGGCAAAGCATTTTGACACCATATATATTGACCCTGCCCGGCGCAGCACATCCGGAAAGGTATTCCTATTAAAAGATTGCAACCCAGACGTGGTAACGAATCTGGATCTCTTGCTCACAAGCGCTGGTCGGCTTATTATAAAAACTGCACCTCTATTAGATATATCAGCCGGACTGAACGAGCTTAAGCATGTTGTTGAAATACACATTGTCAGCGTTAAAAACGAATGCAAAGAATTGGTTTGGATACTGGAACACAAGTATAATGGACCAATAAGGATATCCGCTGTGACGCTCAACGAGATCCAAAAAGCATTCTCTTTCACCCTTGGCGATCATCAACAAACCCAATTATTAGAAACAACGCCTACAGGTTATCTATACGAGCCTGATGTTGCCCTGTTAAAAAGCGGCGCTTTCAATTTAATCGCAGAAAAGTTCAACATCAAGAAACTGGATACTCAAACCCAGCTTTATACCAGCAATACTGTTAATCAGGAATTCCCCGGAAGGATATTTAGTATCAATAGGATTCTTACCTCCGGAAACCTCAAAAAACTGAAAGACCTTAAAGGAAATGTCATTGTTAGAAATTACAGGGACACTGCAGAATCATTAGTTAAAAAATATAAGATCAAACCAGATAAAAACAAGTTCCTGATCTTTACCTACAGCAAATTTGATGGGTATATGGTTGTAGAAGCTGATATTATCCAGCACTACTAGCCTCAATTTAACACTCTTTAACATTTATAAAAAGCTAACATTCAAACTTTTAGTTATTTTTGGTTAACCTAAATTATAACCAAATCATGAACAATTATCAAAAGCTCAACAACTGGGTTGGCTGCCTGCTCTTTGCTACTGCCACAGTAATTTACTGGCTCACCATGGAGCCCACTGTCAGTTTCTGGGATTGCGGAGAATTCATTGCCGCCGCCTTCAAATTACAGGTAGGTCACCAACCCGGCGCACCGCTATTTTTAATGATTGGTAAACTATTCTCTCTGCTCTCGACGGGCAATACCGCAAAAATAGCCTATTGGATGAATTTTAGTTCTGTGCTGTTCAGTGCCGCAACCGTAATGTTCCTTTATTGGACCATTACCAGAATCGCTGCAAAGATTTTAAAGCCTAAAGAAGATACACTTGATGGATTATGGGTAATCACTGCGGGTATTATTGGTGCCCTGGCCTTCACGTTTTCAGATACCTTTTGGTTCTCTGCCGTTGAGGCAGAAGTCTATTCCCTTTCTATTTTATTCACAGCTGTAGTTTTTTGGGCAGTGCTGAAATGGGAAGAAAATATGAACGACAGGTGGCTGGTTTTGATCGCTTTTATTGTAGGTCTTTCTATTGGCGTACACCTGCTTAGTTTATTGGCTATCCCCGCCATCGTTCTGGTTTATTACTTCAAAAAAAACATGCAACCAACTGTTATTGGTGTAGTTAAGGCAATTGGAGTAGCTGGTTTAATTTGGATTGCCGTCCAATTTGTCATCATTCAATATTTCGTTCTGCTGGCCGCTAAATTTGATATCTTTTTCGTGAATACTTTAGGTATGGGCTTCGGTACAGGTGCTACGGTATTTCTATTACTTTTAGCAGGATCAGTATCTTACGCGTTGTATTTTTCCATAAGAAAAAAGAAATACTACCTAAACCTATCGGTTATTTGCCTATCCTTTGTGTTGCTGGGATTTAGCTCTTATTTTTTAATCATCATCAGAGCGAATGCCAAAACTACGTTAAACTTATCCAATCCTGATAATGCATTATCATTGTATAACTATTTGGGACGTACAAATTATGGCGAAACACCGCTGTTATACGGACAAACCTTTGATGCAGAGCCTACAAAATATGATGAAACCGGAACCGATTACCGAAAAGGTAAGACTAAGTATGAAGAAGCAGGAAAACTGATCAAAGCAGAATACGATAAAAACCTTTTATTTCCCAGAACCTATAGCCACAAGCCGCAGCATGATGCTTTCTATAAAGAATGGCTGCACCTTGAAGACGGCCAAACGCCAACCTTCTTCCAAAACTTAAAGTTCTTTACATCCTATCAATTAGGCTATATGTACTGGAGATACTTTTTCTGGAACTTTGTGGGCAAACAAAGTGATGTTCAGGGTATGGGATTTTCCAATGACGGCGCCTGGATTAGCGGAATCAAGCCCTTAGATGCCATGCGTCTTGGCAAGCAAGATAACCTCCCGCCCAGCATCACCGCAAACGAAGGACATCACCGATTCTATGGTTTACCGCTAATTTTAGGGATCACCGGTCTAATTCTCTTGTATAAAAGAAGTCCGAAAGACTTGGTCATCGTTTCTGCGTTGTTCGTGTTTACTGGCCTGGCCATTATCGTATACCTAAACCAGGATCCATTGCAAGTAAGAGAACGAGATTACGCTTATGTCGGCTCATTCTACGCTTTCGCTATTTTTATAGGCTTAGGTTTGCTTGCCATTAAAGAGCTATCCTTTAAATTGAACGCTCCGAGAATCAGTTTTGCCATAGCAGCATCTGTGACAATAATTGCCGTACCCATGCTTATGGCACACGAAGGTTGGGATGAACACAACAGATCTGGAAAAACCACTGCCTTGGAATGGGCAAAAAATTACCTAAATTCCTGTGCCCCTAATGCCATATTATTTACCAACGCAGATAATGACACCTTCCCTTTGTGGTATGTACAGGAGGTAGAAAACTACCGTACTGATGTTAGAGTTGTAAATATCCAATACTTGTCTGATGGTAATTATATCGACCAGATGAAGCAGAAGGTTGGCAATTCAGACGCTTTGCCCATCATGGTCCCATCATCAAAATATGTAAAAGGGATCCGCGACTGGTCGCCTTATTACGACTACGGAATTACAGACAGTGTGGAGCTGTCAGATATTTTAGCGGTGCTGACTTCAGATAATCAGCAGGACAAAGTGTATATGGGCGGAAGTTATGAGAACTTTCTCCCTACTAAAAAACTGAAGCTGAGTATCAATAAAGAACAAGTATTAAAAACCAATACGGTTGGCAAATCAGATCAAGATAAGATCACTCCGCTAATGGAGTGGACATACAGAGAAGATAAAGTGTTAAAATCCGACCTGGCCATATTTGATATATTGGTGCATAACAACTGGAAACGACCTATTTATTTCGGAACAAGCATTTCAACCGATAGCTATGTTGGGCTCGAAAAATACCTATACTTAGAAGGATATGCGTTTAGGCTATTACCTTTAAAAGCATCAGCCACTCCTGATAAAGGATTTGATAAAGAAATGCAAACCAATTCTGACGTGATGTATAGCAACATGATGAACAAATTTGATTTCACAGGTTTTCGCACAGCGAAATACCTGGACCCAGAAAGCAGAAGAATCGCATCAGGTACTTCTAAGTTCATCAATTATCTGGCGGACAACCTGATTACATCTGGCAAGCAAGCGCAAGCCAAAAACCTTTTAGTAAAAGCAGTAGATGAATTACCTATAAAATTGTATTCAATTGACGATACCTTAACCAGGATGTATACCGTCCACAACCTCTATCAAGTTAATGAAACAGAAAGAGCAAATGTGATTACGAAACAACTCAACACATTTTTAGATCAGGAGCTCAGTTATATCGCATCTCTAGATGCTAAGGAATGGAACTACTATGGCAGGGATATACAATTGGGTTTATCGGTTCTCAATAACCTGGAACGAATAACAGCGGGTAGTAAACAAACAGCACTCAATAAATCGATAAAAGAGACCTTGCAAAGAATACAAAACAAATTTGTTTAATACAACATTAAAAAGGGCCATTTTGAAAGATGGCCCTTTTTAATATAGATTACTTATTAGGCTGTGGTGTAGTCCTCAAATAAGGCTTAATCACCTTATGCCCTTTCGGGAATTTAGCAGGTATGTCTTCCGTTTTGATGCTGTTCATTACTACAACATCGTCGCCATCAGTCCAATCGGCTGGCGTGGCAACACTATATTTAGCAGTCAATTGCAGGGAATCAATAACTCTTAATACCTCGTTAAAATTACGTCCTGTAGAAGCAGGGTAAGTTAGCATCAACTTCACTTTCTTGTCAGGAGAGATCACAAATAATGAGCGCACGGTTAAGGTTTCAGATGCATTCGGATGAATCATATCATAAAGATCAGCGATCTTCTTATCTTCATCAGCTATGATTGGGAATTCTACGTTCGTATTCTGTGTCTCGTTAATATCTTTAATCCATCCTTTATGTGACTCTGCTGAGTCAACACTTAATGCCAATACCTTTACATCTCTTTTGTCAAATTCTCCTTTTAAAGAAGCAGTGCGCCCAAGCTCAGTCGTACAAACCGGAGTATAATCTGCCGGGTGCGAAAATAAAACACCCCAGCTATCGCCTAAGTACTCGTAGAAATCAATTTCACCAATTGAAGTTTGTGCTTTAAAATTGGGCGCTGCGTCCCCTATTCTTAAACTCATAATTGTATATTTTAGTTGTAAATAATAACGTGTCCAAAGTAAAAAATAATGTCTACAATTTAAGTATACTATCTAAAATAATTCTGGTTGATTTGTAATATCTTCACCATCACCCAAAAATGCAATCTCAGTCAATGATGCCCCCAGATATTTGTTAAACTGTTTAATTGTATAATTAGCTAAAATAGGTGTATCCTTCTCATCGTGCTGGTGCAAAAAGAAATAAACCTTAGTCAATCCCTTGTCCAACCATGGCTTTATTCTGGCCACCCACTCATCAACACGTGCAAAATCTGATGCATGGTACTCCATTCCATTACCTACAAAACGTATAAAAATCTCTGGAATAGTCAATTCCATGTGTACACAATCCCTCCTGCCGCTGGAGTCGGTAATAATGGCTCCTTTGTTTAACCTTGCAAGCATTTCAAAAAAATTAGTCCTAACCGCTTCGTCCAGGAACCAGCTTTGATGCCTAACCTCTACAAACACCTTCAAATCTTGAGGCAATAGCTTGAGGTAATTCTCCAATACGTCAAAGTTGGCAGGAGAAAAATTATCTCCAAGTTGCAAAAAGCAAGGCCCAAGGTATTTTCCAAATTCATAGATACTTGCCAAATACAAATCAGTTGGAACCTCTGCATCTTTTAGCCGTTTAATGTGACTAATGGTTCTGGAAAATTTTGGACAGAACACGAAATCCTTAACTGCATTTTCATCAGCTTTTAACTTCCATTTCTGTATCAAATCTGCCTTGGGAATACTGTAAAAAACGGCGTTGAGTTCAATTGAATTAAAGTGTTTAACATATTCATCCAGAAAATTAGCCTCTTTAGTTTTCGGTGGATAGATCATATTAACCCATTCCTTTCTTCCCCATTTTGCGCATCCAACATAAAAATCCGCATTGACGGGTTTTAAACCAGTCAGCGTTTTAGCAGTTTGTGTACCATCAGGTGGTAGTGTAAAATCTACTCCGGGCAATAATTCGCCAGGTACTTTTCCAAAATCCATAAAATGTGATATAAAATAAAGAACCCCTAAACTTACAATAAGTTTAGGGGTTTGAAAATTTTGCTCGCTTATAAAGAGCAAGCAGATCTTACTTATAAACTTTTACCATAAATACAAAATCTTGCATTTTTTCTGCCTGTTTGTTTTTGGTCAATGCTTGAAGATAATTCTTCTTGCTAAATTTCGCTGGACTACCCAACGAATCATTTGGAATCATATTCAATATTTCCTGAATATATCTAGACTTAACGGCAAACGTAGCACCATCAACCTGACTAAGCTTCGCAGTGATTACACCAACTACATTTCCATTCTGATCAAGCAAAGGACCTCCACTATTACCAGGGTTAGCATCTATTGATACCTGGTATTGGGTTGAATCACTACCACTATAACCCGTTTTAGAACTTACATAACCTCTTGCATAAACCGCATCATCTTTAGAGAAACCAAGGGTATAAACATCTTCACCAATCCCGATACCAGTATGTTTTAATCTGTATGGAAGACTAGGCAATTTAAATGAATCGTCAACAATCTTTAAGATAGCTAAATCGTATTGTGTATCTCTTTTATCTACCCTAACACGGTATTGGTTACCCTGCCTATCTTGAACATATACTGAATCAGCGCCGTCTATTACATGCAGATTGGTAAGAATATATCCGTTAGTAGTCAGCGCAAAACCAGTTCCACCAAAATTAGCTGGCTTTAAATTCCTAGTTACTACAGCAGTAGAGTTGATCTTCCTGATCAAACTATTCTGAGAGCTTTTTATTCTGGCTAAATCTCTTTTTACCAATTCCACACTTCCAATCTGCTGTGTATTTTGCTGTATGGAATACAACATGATCATGCTCAGAAATATAAATGAAGCAGCAACACCAATGGCAGAACGATTTTTACGCCATATATTTACAATAACTGACGGGTGCGGACCAAGTTTTCTGCTCAAACCATCAACATCGACCTCTAAATGAGCTTCATCCATTTTAGCCTTAAGCGCCATACTTTCAGCATATCCCTTTAATGAATCCAGAAAAACCTTATGTGCAACAACTTTATGGTCCACAATCGGATCATTAAGCCTCAGCTGCTCAAAAGCACTCAATTCTGCCTCATTAAGG
>JANXVH010000050.1 GCA_025351765.1 Pedobacter sp. | reverse complement strand
TTATGGCTGCGCTCAAAAGAGTGGACCAAACCTATGATGAAAAATCGAAATCCATCGTCTCTAACAGACCTTCCAAACTCGCCTTTCGCGAAACACCTGCAGTTATTTTTAATGGCACCACAAGTCACTTCTACTTCTCGGCCTACAACAGGGGTGACGAGTCAGCTTTAAATGTAGATATGGAAATCAAAATGACGGTTAAATTCATGGATATGAATATTATTAAACAGGCAGTTCCGAGGCTAAGTACTTCAGAAATACCTGGAGGACAAACATGGAAACCATTCCAAATTAGCGATCTCAATTTAACTACGGTAGAAAGAATTTTTCTGAAGACTAAAGTTTGGTATGATAACTCATCCAATGTTCATCAAGAACCAATTGAAGAAGTTTACATATGGACACCAGAAACAAATTTTATAAAACCGTCTAGGCCCGATGATCGAAGGATGGCACTACAATTCATTGACAATTAGTTAAAGTTCTTAGTTATAGAAATTGTTAATTGCTCTATCGATACAATATAGAAATCACTAAACAAAGCCCTGTTTTGGAGGAAGGTCCCCATAGGAAAAAGGCAATAATAGATCATGCAAATTGACCCAGTTGTCAATGATTTCAGCGATATACGGAGTAACTTGTTCATAGTTTGAAAACCAAACATTGTTTGCGGGAGCATATGTTATTTTTCCAAAGGCTTCGTCAACAAGTTTGACACTCTCGACCATTGTAGAAACAATCTCATTCCCATTCTCGACGGAATCGCGATTTAAGATCGATGCAATGTTGCCAAAAATCATTCTTGACCGTACATCGGGAGGAGGATAGTTGGATCTTTTCGCAGTAAGTTCGTCAAATTTTGTCATATTGAATAGTTTAAATAGGCTATAGACCGCAAAGGACCAGCCACCGAAATAAGTATTTAAATCCTTGTAAACAAAATCTAAACCGTCTGGTATCTGGCCGTTGAAATATCTGATCGATACAAATTTTAGATATGAGTTATTTGCTGCAAAACTATCTGCATCCATCTCCAACGTCCTCGAATTAAGAGCAGAATCGGAAACTCCCGTGTGAAACAGATCAAAGTTAAAATTTGCATTGGTGTCTGATAAGGAAGAAAGATATCCTAGGTGACCTCTAAAAATATGCCCGTATTCGTGAAAAATGAGAAAATCGAGAGCGTGATGTACAAGCTCTGCTGCGTACCTAGCTCTAAAACTGTCGTTTGGTTTAGTACTGGAGGTGCCATTTAAAGGGTCGTAGTAAATAAAGCCGTTGACCAGACTTGCACTTATACTTTTTTTTTCTACACTTTCTAATGAAGGATTTCCAATGTGAGGAAATGTATCTGGACAAGCAAGAATCTTAAGAAATAAGTCAGAAAGTAAAGCACATGTTCCCAAATTAACTCCGATGAAATAATTACCGTTATAAGCGGCAGCGGCTGCATTCAGAAAATCAGAATTTATTAAACTATAGTTGACTTCCGGTGCATCTGGATATCTTGGTCTTAAAAAATCACTGTGGTTTTTTCCATAATCCCTATAGCTATTTATCTCTAGGTGATCTAAAGAGCAAATACCTCCTCTAAGTTTAAAAGCTTCGTCAAATTCTTTGTCTTTATAGTTCATTCGGTTTCCAGGTTTTCTCTGTCAAAACTTTATACCCGGCTTTCGAAAGAACTTCTTCCATTTTGTCAAGAGTGATTTTCCCATTTTTAAACGCGGTCTTAGCAGAACTGGCGGCTTTCTCAGTTATTCCAATTGCCTTGTACCATCCTCTTTTCGAGGTCAGATCTTGAAATGCATCGTGTGTTGTCATATACCAAATGTAACAAACTCCTTTAAATAATAAGGAGATTTTGATCCCTTTTTCCCTGTCGTTTATCAGCTGATCACAGCTCCCGACATTCGTATTGTGATAGAACTAAAATTAGCGCTCAGGGCAATTGATAAAATGGACTACCGGGATGGTACCTGTTCCTTCAGTATCGTATTTCTCACAGCAGATCGTAACCGCATAACCGGTGGCGAAATGATAGTTCTTGAAAATGCAAACAAATGCGGCCTGCCTCCCGGGTGTAAAGATCATGAGATGCGCGGCATCCTGGACAATGACTCAGGTAAAAAGTATGCAGTTCACAACAGACTAATATTTCAATTCAATAAAGAAGATACATACTGGGTATGAGTGCAGTTATTAAAAAGTCCATTGAAGGTGGACCAATGCTTATCTATGGTAACGACGCTCCCATTGCGCTTATGCAGGTTTCTGCGAAAGCCGGTGGATCTTCTAGTAAAACAAATTCCTCAGAGGGATCAGCTGTTCCGCACATAGAATCGACGTCTTCCAAAGAGGAAGAACAAGGCAAGAGAGATTGGATCCCCTGGGGCGTTAATGATGACTTCCCTAAAGTAATAACTAAGCTTTTACGCAAAAGTACTGTGGGCCGCGCTGGTCTAAAATTTATCACTAAATCCTTATATGGTCAACGCCTAATTACTTATAAGGTTGTTAAAGGTGTGACCAGTGGCGGCACGGAAGTTATTGAAATGGTTGATTTCCCCCAGTGGCAAGATATCTTAAGTAGGTCAAACATGCCAATGGTTCAGCTCGGTCTGAGCCAGGACCATGCCTGGTTTGAAATGTCCATGCCTCAGATCCGTTTTAATGGAAATAAGACTGAGATATGGGCGATCGATTACCAAAAAACATCCCACTGCAGGTTTGCGCCGGCGGATCCTATAACAGGTCTCATTCCTTTTATTTATGTCTCGGCAAATTTCCCGGACGTAAAAGCAGATGACTGCCAGAAGATCCCAATGATCGATACGATGCAGTATAAGGATCAGATGGAAGATATCCGTGCAGACCTTAAAAACCTGAAATACATCATGCCGCAAATATGGCCGGACGTATTAAATGATTATTATCCTGTCGCTTCCTGGGATAGTGCCCGGGAGAGTGGGTACCTGGACATCGCAATTTCCATTCCGGTATATATCAAAGCGCTTTTCAAAAACCAAATGAGTCTTAAATATCATATTGATATACCAATGGAGTATTTTGAGGATCTTTATAAAGGTACCTGGTTTACAATGACTGATGCTGATAAGGATATCATTTTTCAGGATCTGTATGCCGAAATTGTAGAGCAGCTGACCGGCGCCGAAAACGCGCAGAAAGCACTCATGACATTTTCAAGAACAGGGGCTAATGGAAAGCCTATTGGCCAGTGGACCATTACCACCATTGATGATAAAAACAAAAACACTGATCTCCTGCCAAATTCTTCTGCAGCTAATAATGAAGTTTTAGCTTCCATGAATTTGAGCCCCGCTCAAATTGGTTATGGAAACTCCGGAGGCGCTCCAAATGGTGGCGACAATAATGGCGGATCAAATATTCGTGAGGGTGGATTACAGATGCGTAGCACCTTAAAACCCGATCGTGATATCCTACTGCAATTCTTTGAATTTGTCAAAGCCTGGTACAATGCAGATCCGGATATCCAGATTGGTATACAGGACCAGGTATTAACAACTCTTGACGAAGGTCGGGGTACTAAAAAAGTAGTCAGCTGATGAATTTAATTACAACAATAGAAGAGGTGATGGAAACATTGCCGGTAAGCTTCACAGCGACGATAGACAGGATTAAACCATTTATTTCTGCAGCTGAGCGGAATTACCTGCTTGCTGTTATTGGCAAGGCTCAATACCAGGTTTTTGTTCAGGCATATAATGACGCTGATCAGGATACGTCCGCTATTGCTGATGCGCAGATTAAAGAAGCAGTACTGATGTCTCAGCGCATTATTACAAATCTTGGTTATTTGACTGGCTTACCAGTTCTAAATGTCAATTTTACTGATGCTGGGATTTCAATTACCTCTACCGATGTTATTAAACAGGCCTTTAAATGGCAGGTAGATGAGGTAAAATCTTCAATCCTTGAACTTGGTTTTACTGCAATAGAAGATCTGCTGATTTATATGGAAGAAGATTCTCCAGATAAATTTCCGGAATACCTGG
>JANXVH010000034.1 GCA_025351765.1 Pedobacter sp. | reverse complement strand
TAACCCCTTTTTCAATTAGCTTCTTGATTTCCTTTCCACCCGGCCTTTCAAAGAAGGGTATTGCACCGCTGCATTTGTCTTCGATTACAAGTGAGTAGTTTTTCTCATCTACCCTTTGTCTATCTGTTTTCTGGTCCAAAGTGCTTACCCGGCAATAAAGAACCTTTTTCATATTTTTAGAGTTATGTTGTTTGTGACCCTAAAAATATGAATTATGTTTCAATAATGCAATAGTTTTCACTATATTTTTTTAAAATAAATTTCACAATTTGGAGTGTACTCTTAAAACATGAGACTTGTTCAACAAAATTTTTGCCGAGAGTCTTAAGGGTTTCAATCTATGCGTTGGCATCAGGCTTTTTCTACCAATCAATTTGTAAGAACGTGCTGATATTTCCATGTCGTTAATAGGAAAGGAAATTGAGACTGCTGGCGTAAAATTTCTGCCTTTACTTTAAAATTACCTTTCTAAATGTGAGGGATATACGCAGTTTACGGTTATATTTTACGCCATTCACTTCGTCTGCTTTTCTTTGGGCAATACCGTGGGTCCAAATGTGCCTTGCAGGACCGTTAATCACCACCAGGCTTCGGGGTTCCATCATCACTTCTATTTTTTCCCTCGTAATAATATTTACAAAATCCATGATACAGTAAGAACTCAGGCTGATTGACGTTATGGTTTCTCCAAAACAAGGTTCACAATCCACATGGTTAGTTATTCCTTGTCCCGGCAAATATTCATTTACAATCAGCTGGTCTGGAAAATCTTCGATATAATTTTTTTCATACAATCTATTTGCCATCGGCGTTGACCATGCCGGAAGTCTACCAATGAACATTGAATAGTTGATAGTCCTTGCCTTATAATCGTAACGGTAACCATAATGCTGTACCCTGCGCTTTATATCGCTTAACCAGATTTCACTATTAATTCTTCTTATTAGTTCCTGCTCCTCAATTTCAGTGATGAAATCCGGCACGTAGGTCAACCCTTCAATCTTTGATGCCTTACTATTAAATGAAGTAAAATCATCCAACTTAAAATCAGCGGGTGGTGGGTTAAATAGATCATACATATCTTACAACTTTAAAATTTCAAAAAATACTTCAATATTCCTCGGTCCGCCGTACATGTTCCGTTGATTATAAAAGCTTACTTTCTTATTTTCAGAATATTCTACAGTAAAATTTTGCAGTAACGCTTTAAAATCAATGTACTTCTGATTAGCCCACAAATTGCGTTCCCGATTAGTTAGATTCTGGTACACCATAAATTTCGGAATATATTTAAATTGCTCCTGTACCTGTTTTACAAAAGCTGCTATCGGCTCAATTTCCAGACTTGCACTGGCAAATACATAGCAGGCATTTATGATTATGCAGGTTGGTTTCAAAAGGTCATTGAGATCAATACCCTCAATTGTCTTACAAAATTTAACATGCCCTTCACCCATAAAAATATCATTGGTCAGGATTTCTTCTGCCTGCTGCTGCATCGTCATCGCCGTATCGATGCCGAAATAATCAAAGACCGCGGGTTCGTCTGTTCTTGCATTAATATAGGTGGCAAAAGCAAGGCCTGAAGTACCGGGACCACAACCAATGTCTATAAATTTGATCTTCCCGACTGATGAATAATAGTCTGCCAGCTTACTTCGCTCATATAAACTCCAGGAAGAAAAATAATGCATCCTCATGTTCAGCAAACAATACAATTTTACTATCTCAACAGCGGTAAGCTCCTCAAACCCCAAGTCAAAATCAGCTTGTCCCATATTAATGATCTCCCTTGCCTTTTCCATTGTATACCCGTAAAGATTTTTACCCCTTAGCGGTCCCAGAAAATTATCCTCGAATACCTGCTGAACGGATATGATCGGTAGCAAAGTTTCTTGCTCGTCGATATCTACTTCCATCCCCGGAAGGAAAAGGTTGGGATCCAGTGTCAAATCAGCCAGAACCTGGAACCGTAACTGTAGGTCAGGATCATTAAAAAGTACTTCCATTCGCTCCCTATTTTCAGCAGTCAGCCGTATAAGTCCATTGGTACGGTAGTCATGCAAGTCACAAAGAAGTTCATAGGTAAATTCGTCGGTTTCATCATATAATGCTCCACTGAGTTTTTCCAGGTAATGAACAAATTCTGTGATATGGGATTTATGGTTAATGTATCTTTTGTAATGCAGCCAGGCTGACAGCCTTTTTTTAAAGGCATTATCGCGTATATGCGTGGCACAGGTATCTACATAATCACGTTTGTTAATTCCCCTAAAATAAAAAGCAAGGTGTGTATAAAGTGACTGTATGCCTGTGGAATTTCTTACCTGATCAGTAAGCTGTTTCTGGGCAAT
>JANXVH010000020.1 GCA_025351765.1 Pedobacter sp. | reverse complement strand
GTATGGTGCACACTTCGTACAGAATTGAATTAAAAGGAGAAAGTCTTAGAAAAAAAAGGTAAAATTGTCATGCCGTCAGCTATGACAGGCCAAATCCCCGAAGGGGGTCAGTATGATGCATTACTGGGGTCAACATCACCAGAATATCCAGCTACCATATAATTGGAAAGTTCTTTTGATATTTTTGCGTATTGGCTTTAATCATTTTGTCGTTACTAGAAAGTTTCTGGTTCTCATTTCAATTTTTCTTTTTTGATGTGCCAAATTGCCGCGGAAAATAGGATAGTCCAACAAGGAAAAAATGTTGAAGGTTGTTTGCTGTTCCATTTCCTATCATATTATTTTCAATGTAGTTTATTGCATTTGTCCGCTGCCTTAGGAGGTCTGTTGCAGCTAAACGCAGTTCCAACTGTTCCCCCTTAAGCATTCTAAAATAGACAGACGCATTCCAAATGAGATTCTCTATTTTTTTTGTATAAGAATTTGAACTTACATTGTACATCAACGAGTTCACTAAGGTCACCCGGCGTGGCCACGAAAGCTGGACATCACCACCGGTATTTGCATAAAAAGAGTTGATCCGCTGATTCCCTACCAAATTACGGTACGCGAACATATTGGAACTAAAATTATAGACCAGAAGATCATTCTGTACATAATTGATTATGGTAAGCAAACTCATTGATGTATTTTTTGAATTGATAAGTTTCCCATTAAGATAGTATGGATTATTAGAAAATTCAATACTGGGAAATAGCTTTAAGCCATAAGGGTTTTTAAACAGCTTGCCTCCTTTTTCAAAACTCAGATTAGCCGCAAAATATTTATATCCATCCGCATTAACGGTATAACTGGTTCTTTGTCCAACTGTATTGTAAATACTGCTGTCTACGAATTTATTTAATGTTTTTCCAATTTTAAGTTCGAATCTAAGATTGCCTCGTTGTCCAGCCTTAAATTCTTGAAAGTTAAAAGCAATCTCATGGTTATATTGCGCTTTTAATCCTAAATTTCCAGATCGTATCAGGTATAAGTAAGCACTATCTGAGAGAGGAGCAAGTTGTGTTATTTCAGGCAACGTAGTTTTGGTCTTATATTCTAAAATATAATTCCGATCAAATTGATTATCCTTTACATGATTAAAGCGGAATATTGCCGAAGGCAAAGCTGTTAGAGAAGTCCTATTGATGTTTTGAAAAATATGTGAAGATTCATTATCCTGCTTTGCATATTGTGATTCTGCTATTGCTGAAGCGGATATGATTTTATGATTTCGAATTCCTCGAATAATCATGCTCCTGATAATTCGAAGCCCAGGCTTTTCGGTGAGTACATTATAGTTGGAAGTGTTGGTCAAATAATTATCTATAATAGTGTATGTTCCTGTGACGGGATTTATTTTATTTACATTTTGGCTACTATTTTCCCGACTATTCTCTACGATATTGGTTAGCGTGTAATTAAACCCTGAATGGAATTTTAGTACTTTATTTAAGTTTAGTTCACCATATAAGGACTGAGTAGTCATGTCATATACTGCATTTTTGTTGCGATTAATCACTTGTTCAGGAATTTGGCTGGAGGAAAGTAAACTTGAGAAGCTCGTATTAAGTAGCTCATCTGAATTAGATCTAGATGAATTAAGCTTATAACGAAAAACATAAAGCGTAATATTCTCATCGATATTGCCTAGCCCGATATATTCTGTATTAAGATTCCATTTACGGATATCGGATGTCTTGTCCTGTAAATAACTACTCCTACTGACAGGTAAATTATCATTGCGGGTTAGGATTTCAGTTGTCTGATGGTTGGTTACGTTTTGTAACTCATAGCTGGGGTCTAATCTGAATTCAGATTTTTTGTTGATGCTTTTTATCCAAGATTTACCATATTGGATATGTCTGCTATTCTCACTGGTTTCGTTCCGATTCAGATTTAACACATCATTTTCGAGCGCAGTCGTTTGGTCAATAAGTGAAGAGGTGTTATTTTGATTTGTGAAATTAAAATACTCACTTCTTGAATTCAATTGCTTGGACCAATCCCTGTCAAAATTAAATCCTACAGCTTTGAACTTATTGAGTCCCTTTAGTGAAAAATTGGATTGATATACACCATTGTCGCTGCCTCCAGGTTTATAAACGCTTTGTCTCAGCATACTTTTTATATCGTAAATCTCTTTATTGAGATTATTGGTGACAGCGACAAGTGTGATTTGATCTTTTGGCGTAAAAGCACTTATAGTTGCATTACCATCATACCGCTCATCAGTGCCTTTTCCTGCACCAGTTTTACCAAAATAACCTGCATCAATCCCATTTTTAAGAGTAATGTCCATAGTTAATGTTCTATTGTCGTCTGTTTCCTCACCTTTACTTTTTTTCTCAAAAACCTTGATGTTTTCAATTGCCTGCTTGGGAAGATTCCTAATGGCGACAGCAGGATCTCCACCGAAAAACGGTTTTCCACCGACTAAAAGCTCGCTTACATATTTTCCATTTACTGATATTTTTCCGTCTGCCCAGACCACGATTCCCGGTACCTTTCGAAGTACGTCTTCGACCACTGCGTTCTGTTTTGTCTGAAATGCGCTTGGATTAATAACTAATGTATCACCCCTCATATATACTGGAGGAGTACTGATGATGCTAACCTCATCAAGATTATTTTTTTTCTCATGCATTTGAATTATCCCTAAATCAATACTAATATTATCTTTCGAAAACCTGATGATTTTGGAAACAGGTTGGTAACTCAAATGGCTGATCACGATCATCAAGGTTGTGTCGGATGGGAGGTTATCGAACTTGAGAAGACCCAGATTATTCGTGAAACCATATTTAATCACAGTACTATCTTTACCGATATAAATCGTAGCCGTGACCGAAGGAATAGCTTTTCCAGTCTCGCCGTCCCTGACAATGCCTTTTACTTGCATGGAAGACTGTTGAGCGAATCCTAGTTTAAAAGCGAATAGGAAGAAGCACATTAAATACAATCGCTTGGATATCATCAATCCTAGTTTTTTAGTAGATTATAAGCATATGTTATATATTCGGCTGTCTGATAAGGAATCTCATTAAAGGGAACAAAAATTTTTGTCACTCTGAGATCCTTAGTCAGGATAAATAAAAACGGTAGGTTTTTATTTTCTATGGACAGCCCCAAATTCTTTACACCTAAGTTATATACTGGATTTTTGTGCTTATAGTACTTTTGAATAATCAAAAAATCCCGTTCATTCCTGTAATCTGTAAGAATTAATAAATCGGTATCCACTTTGTTTTTGCCAATTCTATAGAGTAAATAAACTGTTTTGGCGATAAGTCATCACTTATTATAATCTCATTTTTTGCCTTATTTATTGCAAATCTGTTTATCTTTTTAAAAGAACTATCAATAGATTTGTCATTGTTGGAAATTTTCTTTTTGAAGCGACCATCTTTTAGAAAGAATAAGATCGAATTTGTTGATTCATCCCAGATGATGAAATACTTTGAGGTAATCTCAAGCTGTGTAATTTGCGCGAACATAGATTCATCCGTGGTTTCAAGAGGCAGATAAAAGACAGAATTAAGAAGGTCAGTTGTCCTCTTTTTTGAAATTGCATCTCTGGGATCAACTTTTATATCGCTAACTGACTTTGATTCTGGAATGGTTAAGGAAGCCTCACTGGTTATTGAAGAAGCATCTTGGTAAGCGTAAAATACAATACAAGTTATAAGAATTAGGTAAAGCTTAGTCATAGCCTTTGAAAGATAAGAGCTTATCATATAGATTTTGTTTAAAAATGAATGAAATACTAATTTGTATTAAGAAATGTTAGCACCGGGTTTTGTTGTGAATTGGATTTGAAAAACTTCTCTAAAGCAGCAGGAACATCCTTCATCCAATTTTTATTGCTGGAAAGCAAGGAGCGAAAATCGAACAACGTAGGAGCACTCACTTGCGAAACTAGTCTGCCCTTTTCATCCAACGCTAAAATTCTTTTGCCCAACATAGGTAATTTTGCAGTTGATTTATCCAAAATAAGGTCTGTCAAAGATTTCAGGTCCCCAGTCTTCAAATCATATAGAAAATTTTTTTTACTAGCTCTGGATAACAGTTGGAAGGCAAGTTTTTCGTCATGATAATAGATATCTGTAATGCCATATACGACTTCTTTATTGATATTTAGATATTCCGATCTTGTTGGCTTAAAGAATCTATTGGTTAAAAAATCATCCGGAATTGCACTTAAAGCTGGTAGAACGAAACGGTAAGAATTCCATAAATTTCCAGTTTGATCGATCGTGTAAATATTGTAATTATAGTTAATAGCCAAGTTAACTGTCCCGTTGTGATTATTAAAAAAACCTTGGTCAGAGGACCATAACTCATCATATCGGGCAATAGCAGTATCAAAGGGCAAATAGAAATCTATCTGCCCAGTCGATCTTTCAACCACAATGTTGTGGGGAGACTTTTTCAAGGATTTAACATAGTCGAAATTGTACCCCGCGGTAAAGGCACTAAAATTTTGCTGCCTAATGTAAAATAACCCCCAGTATCCAGGTCGCATTTGTTTGCTTAGGAACTTTCCGTCAAAGGAATACAGGTAAAAAAAATTTGAATAATCATCATTTATCAATATTTCTCCTTTTACTTCATCAATGCTGAAATGATCAATTTGTTTAAAAGGTGTATCAACTGAATTATTTTTATTGGAAATCTTGGAAATGAATTTTCCAGATTTGTCAAAGATAACAAGACAATTAATTGATTGATCCCAAATGATATATCGCTTTGCTGTAATTTCCAATTGGGAAATTTCCTGAAATAGCGACTCTTTTGTTGTTTGCAATGGAAGATAGCTGATATCTTTGAATACATTGGACGCGGGGTCTGCAGTTGCCGACCCTGGATCCAATCGTATTTCAATAGTTTTAATATCAAT
>JANXVH010000157.1 GCA_025351765.1 Pedobacter sp. | reverse complement strand
CTGCTGGTTGCCCCCGGCAATTTCGGTGGCCTTCTGCACGGCCTCCTGTGCCTTGATGGTGAAGTTTTTAAAGTCCATTTTGGGTTGTCTCTAAGTAGGTGCTTCGGGTTAGGAAGTGGCTACGAGGGGACTAGCAAACGGGGTGCGAGAGTGGTTTTTCGGACTTTTTGGCGGAAAAAGTCCGAAATAGAGCTGATTTTTAAGACTTATTGTCCTAAGAATACTGATTAGAAACTACTCTTTCCAAATTAATAAATAGTTCATCAACATTATGTTGTGTATCTGCACATAAATCACCAAAGGTAATCCGACCTTCTTTTACCGCGATAAAGAAATCTAACGCAGCAATCGGCTTAGACATCTTCAAGATTTTTGCTATATCAGAATTAGATTTTTCAGCATCTAATTCCTCAACTGGTTTTTTAATTATATACTTTGCAAAATCACTCTTATCAAAAACATCTTCTATACCAGCACATTTCTTTATTCTATAAATATGTTTCTTCGCCTCATCCTCATTACCGATGTACACATTTTTAACAATGTTTTGATATGCTTTCCTCCCAGCGCTATCGTCATCGAAGATAATACTGAATCCCAGCCCCCAACCTAGAAATAGCAATGCCAGTTGCTCAACATTAGACACACCTGTGGCAGGAAGGTAATTATACTTTTTCGAGTCTTTTAAAATAGAAAATGCCTGAAAATAATAAAGCGCGCTAACTTCCTCTAGAATAATATTATTATTGCGAGCAATAACATCTTGATTTGAAAAATTGATTCCCATGTGTTCTAATATGGGAGCAAGGGTATTAGTGGAAGCCGACCCTAGATGGTATGCAGGTATTATAAATGTATCACTATCATCGTCGTTATCGTCTCTTCTTTGCACAGCTAAGAGCCTGTAAAGATTATCAAACTGAATAAGATGTTGAGAGTGTGTCGTATAAATAATCTGATTTGTCTTATGTATATCTTCGAACACTTTAATTACGTCTTCTTGCGCTCTAGCGTGCAAGCTAGCTCCCGGCTCATCGATTAGGAATATAGATTTAGAATCCTTTTTCTTGAGTGAATCTGCTTTCAGAGAAAGATAAAAAGATATAAACCACCTTACACCCTTGCTTCTCTGTTTTGGGTGCAAAGTATGTTCTCCATCTTTAATCCAAAATTGAAGAAATTGTTGGCCTGATTCTGCATGTTTAGAGTCACGATTGCCTAATTCGATTTCAACTTCAATTCTACTGCCTTTACCAATACGCTGGGTCCAAAAATCCTGAAACTGAGCAGTAATACCTTTATTCGAAGTTGACATATACTGTTTTATTGCTCTGGCATTTCCTGTTTCGAGCTTTGCAATATCAATATTTGCTACAGCTAATAAGTTAAGGACTGCTTGTTTGCCACTAACATCAGAATCATTAGTAAGGTCCTTTACGCTAATTTCATTTGGCAATAAATTATCTTCGTCATTAAATAAAATAAATGCTGGCCGATGCTTATTCCAAGCACTGTTAAACGCCGCCCAAGTAAGAGAATGTCTTTCTTTCAAAGACAATAATTCTTGTGGAGTCAGAGTGGCATCCTCAAGCATTTCTTTTGAAACCGGTTTCTGCGCTAGCAAAAACTTGTGTAAGTCTGCATCAAATCCTGTGTATTCAAATTCATTATCATTATTACCATTATTGTTAACGAGGACAGTAATTACATTTTTTAACTTCTCAAAATGCGACACCAATTCTTTATACCCATCGGCTTTAGAAAATTGAGCCAATATTTTATCAACCTGCTTTTTCTCTAACTCAAATCGGCAATGCACACCGGGGCTTGTCATATCATTCCTTATAAAATCATCTTGCATTGTCTTGCTTCCAAAACAGTTTAAAGCTTCCAAAACAGCTGATTTACCAGATTCATTTTGTCCGATGAGGCATGATATCCCGTCTTTAGACAACGTTACCCATCCTGTATTAACAATTGATTTGAAATTTTCGATTTTAAAAGCAATCAGCTTCATAACACGTCAAAAATATTTAGACAAAAATGGACGATTGTCATACAACCGTTTGTTCGATAGCAAGCTACGCAGAAGCTTCCGTTTCTTCAGCGGCGGGGGCAGCGGGCGGGGGGGCTTAGCGGTGGCTGTGGCTACCGTGGGGCAGAAGCTGTAGTATCGTTCCAGCGGCGGGCGCGGCGGGCGGGGGGAGGTGGCTTACGGATTGTCAATCCAGTTTTCCTGCACCAAGCCGGAGATGTCGGCAAAGTGGCGTGTATTACGTGTAACCAACGTGAGGCCGTGGCGGAGAGCCGTGCAGCCTATCATCAGGTCAA
>JANXVH010000106.1 GCA_025351765.1 Pedobacter sp. | reverse complement strand
TGCTCAAAAGAAACTATACTAAATCTTTAACAGGACTCGCAAATAGAATATTTGCCAAGCTTACAGCGGTTACATGCCTGCAGGTGATCAATATCAAAAACGGCAAACCTATTAATCAGCTTAAATATGCTCCTGCATGTTAATCGCACAACACGTTAATTTATAAAAAAAATACAGATAGCGTTTACCATTAGTCGGCATAGGTAATTTGTAGATTATCTTAGTTCAGATCTCCGACTGATCTGCGCACCGGCCAGCCTAAAATGTAGATATTCTTTGCGCCCTGGACGCTGCCGACAGCGCAATTAGATTTAATTTAGTTCCCCATCTCTGTAAAACTAATTGTGGTTTTTTTTGAGGTCTACAGGGATTAAACGTAGATCCTGTTAGGGGCTCAAGAAATCGCTATCGGCTTCATTAAGACTTCTTTTTTATGGTAGTGTTTAGTGTAAAGTAGTATTGTCAAAAATTTATTTACTTTTAGCGAATTGATCAACCAAATAAACACCTATTTTGACTTATGAATTGTAAAAAGTTACTTACCCTATTGATGTTTACAGGCTTTTCGTCCGCATTATTTGCTCAAACCTGGGAACCCAAGACCGCCCCGTTAATGAGTAAATTTGCTAAAGACGTAAACCCCCAAAATGTGCTGCCAGAATACCCTCGCCCGCAATTGGTGCGTAAAGATTGGCTTAACCTTAACGGTATATGGGAATACCAACCCGGTGCAACTGGGGATGTTTTGCCATCAGGTAAATTAGCTAAAACCATTCTTGTACCTTTTCCTGTAGAGTCTGCCCTATCAGGCGTTCGTGAACACCATGACCGTTTATGGTATCGCCGCAGTTTTACCGTGCCAACAGCATGGAAAGGCAAACATGTAATAATACATTTTGGTGCAGTCGATTTTGAATCAGAAGTATTTGTGAATGGTAAAAGCATGGGTGTGCACAAAGGTGGCTATGACCCTTTCGCTTACGATGTCACAGCTGCTTTAAAAGGCGTGGGCAAGCAAGAACTTACTGTACGTGTTTATGATCCTACTGACAATGGGGGATACCCACGTGGTAAACAGAGCTTAAACCCGCAAGGTATTATGTATACTTCGGTTACCGGGATCTGGCAAACCGTTTGGGTGGAACCTGTTGCTAATACCAGCATCAGCGAGATCAAGATCGTTCCTGATGTTGATGCTTCAGCAGTGAAATTGACCGTAAATACAACGGGTAATGCCAAAGGCACGTCTGTTTCTGTTAAAGTAAAAGATGGTAACAACGTAGTTCGTACTGTATTGATAAAGGCTAATATTGAAACCAGCATTAAAGTCGATAACCCTAAACTGTGGTCGCCTGATAGCCCGTTCCTTTATAACTTGGACATAGCACTTAGTAAAGGTGGTGCAAATACTGATGCCGTATCAAGCTATTTTGGTATGCGTAAGATATCGGTTGAAAACGATGGCGGATTTAAAAAACTATACTTAAATAATAAATTCTTATTCCAGATAGGACCGCTTGATCAGGGTTTCTGGCCAGATGGCGGATACACTGCCCCAACAGACGCGGCTTTAAAGTACGACCTGGAAATGATCAAAAAGTTTGGTTTTAACATGGTGCGTAAACATATTAAATACGAGCCATATCGCTGGTACTATTGGGCAGATAAGCTAGGTGTGTTGGTTTGGCAAGATATGCCCTCGCCAAATTCTTACACAGAACATGTCCCGCCGGTTGATACAGTGGAGTTCAGATCTGAATTAACCCGCTTGATAAAAACCCATTGGAACTCGCCAAGTATTGTTACCTGGGTAATATTTAATGAGGCGCAGGCACAACACAATACAGCCGGTTTAGTGAGTATGGTGCACAAACTTGACCCCTCGCGTTTAATTAACCAGGCCAGCGGTGGTAATCATTATGGTGTAGGCGATTTTCTGGATATTCACAGCTATCCGCCGCCAGCTGTACCATTTAGTAAAACCCAGGTTTTGGCTTGCGGCGAGTATGGTGGTATTGGTTTTATTATTCCCAATCATACCTGGAAAGTGGGTGACACTTATATTATGATCAATAATAAAAACGATTACACCGACCTGTATCATAAATTTGCTGATGACCTAACTCTTTACAAAACTAATATGGGTTTAAGTGCTGCGGTTTATACAGAAATTACCGACGTTGAAGTAGAGCTAAACGGTTTAGTAACTTATGATCGTGAAGTTATTAAAGCTGGCATAGATAAGATCTACGCGTCAAACTATAAGGTAATCCACGATAATGTGTACATCAAGGAAGTTTTACCATCATCTCAAAAACAAGCCAGGGTATGGAAATACACTATCGACGAACCTCAGGGGGAATGGTTTCAAGCCACATTTAACGATGCTTCATGGAAAACGGGGCAGGCTGGTTTTGGGAGCAAAGGAACTCCGGGTGGTATTATAAAAACCATTTGGAATACCGATAATATCTGGATGCGCCAGGAATTTACATTAGGTAATTTGTCAGCCGAAGAAAAAGATAAACTTGTGTTGTACATTCATCATGATGAGGATTGCGAGGTTTATATCAATGGCATTAAAGCTGCCGCTCTGAGCGGACATTCTTCTGATTACACGGTAGTGCCTATGAATGCCGAAGGTAAAAATGCAATTAAAACTAATGGTAAAAATATAATAGCTATCCACTGTAAACAAACAGTGGGCGGTCAATATATTGATGCAGGGCTATCTTTACTCAGCAAAACTAGGTTGTAAAATTTTTACCGGTTTTAAGTTTTATTTGGTTTTAATGAACAATCAAGCGATTTCTTTGTTGGGTTAAAAAACAGGTTTTTTTCTCTGATAATTAAACAATGCGTGTTTATTAAATTTGAATATATTTGCCCAAATAAAGCGTGCCAGTTACCCGTAACTACGGTTAATGAAGCATTACAGTTGATAACTAAATAACACAATAATGAGTATTAAACCCAATACAGTAGTATCATTAACGTACGAATTGCATACGACTAATGCAGAAGGACAACAAGTTTTTGTAGAGAAAGCCGATAAGGAAAATGCATTGGTATTTTTGTATGGCACAGGAATGATGTTGCCAAAATTTGAAGAACATTTGGTAGGATTACAGGTAGGCGATTTTTATGACTTCGAATTATCTGCCGCTGATGGTTACGGCGACCTAGATCCGGGTGCTTATGCAGACTTGCCTAAAGATATGTTTAAAGAAGTAGACCTACCGGCTGTAGGGGATGTAATTCCTTTACAAGATAATCAGGGCAATCATTTCAGGGCTGGTGTTATTTCAGTTGGTGAGGAAATAGTTTCTGTTGATTTGAATCATCCAATGGCAGGTAAAAATTTAATATTTGCAGGAGAGATACTTGCAGTACGTGAAGCTACAGAAGATGAATTAAGCCATGGTCATGCTCATGGAGCTGATGGCCATGCTGAGCATTAGTTGACCGTTAATTAATAAAGCCAGTTTTGTTTTCAGAGATTTATTTAAATTCTCATTGAAAACAAAACTGGCTTTTCTATTTAATTAGAATGGGGTAAATGCTTAGCTTTATTTAGCACTTCTTAGTCTGGCAAAATCTTCAGTCTTGATGTACTCGTCGTAAGTCATCATTTTATCAATCGCGCCATTTGCAGTTAATTCTATAACACGCGTGGCTACAGATTCTGTTAATGCATGATCCCTTGAAGTAAACAAAGAGGTACCCTTAAAGTCTTTTAATCCATTGTTTAAAGCAGTGATAGATTCCAGGTCAAGGTGATTTGTTGGCTCATCAAGCAATAATAAATTGGCATGTTTAAGCATCATTTGAGAGAACATACACCTCATCTTTTCACCACCAGATAATACTTTTACATTTTTCAGTACTTCTTCGCCCGAGAATAACATTCTGCCCAGAAAGCTTCTAACAAACTGTTCATCCTGCTCGGTACCTGAATACTCGCGCAACCAGTCTACCAGATTTTCATCTTTTCCCTCAAAATATTGAGAATTATCATTTGGTATGTCAGCTATATTGATGGTAACACCAAATTTGAACTCGCCCGTGTAGTTCTTTTCCCTGCCCGATAAGATATTATAGAATGCGGTGGTGGCTAAACTGTTTGGTGACAATACAGAAATCTTATCGCCTTTATTTACCATGAACGTTACGTTCTTGAACAATACTTCGCCATTAAGCGAATAAGATAAATTCTCCACCTGCAAGATCTGATCGCCTGCTTCTCTACCCAAATTATTAAATAATATAGCAGGGTATTTTCTGCTGGAAGCCTTAATTTCAGAGATATCAATTTTATCAAGTGCCTTTTTACGCGAGGTTGCCTGTTTTGATTTTGAGGCATTCGCACTAAAGCGCTGAATAAATTCCTGAAGCTCTTTAACTTTTTCTTCCAATTTTTTATTTTGATCGCCACGTTGTTTAAGCGCAAGCTGGCTTGATTCGTACCAGAAAGTATAATTTCCAGAATAGATATTCATCTTTGAAAAATCAATATCCACAATATGGGTGCAAACTGCATCCAGAAAGTGCCTATCGTGAGATACTACCAATACAATACTTTGATAATCGGCCAAGAAGTTCTCCAGCCAAGCAATTGTATCGATGTCCAGATCGTTGGTAGGCTCATCCAGAAGTAATATATCAGGATTACCAAAAAGTGCTTGTGCCAATAGTACACGTACTTTCTGGTTACCATCAAGCTCTTTCAGTTGTTTGTAGTGATGTTCTTCTTTGATACCAAGGTTGCTTAACATCGTAGCGGCATTGCTTTCCATGTTCCAGCCGTCCATTTCCGCAAACCGGTTTTCCAGTTCTCCGGCCCGCTCACCATCCTTATCTGTAAAATCTTCTTTTAAGTATATCGCATCCTTCTCTTTCATGATGTCGTATAGCTCTTTGTGGCCCATCATAACGGTTTCAATCACCGTGAAATCATCAAATTCATAATGGTTCTGCTTTAGAACAGCCATGCGCTCTCCGGGAGTAAAGGCTACACTTCCGGTGGTCTGATTAACTTCACCAGATAATATCTTTAAAAAGGTAGACTTGCCGGCACCATTTGCACCAATTACTCCATAGCAGTTGCCCTGGTTAAATTTTAAGTTTACATCTTCAAATAAGGTGCGTTTTCCATAACGGAGGGATAGATTAGATACTGAAATCATATTTTTGAATAAGCCGCAAAGGTAAGTATTATTTATAATTCAAGATGTCGCTTTTTTTGCGCGTGCAAGGGTTGTAAAAAGACTTTGAGCAAACATTTCGCAGCGCACTAAATGATATTTTTGTCGCAAGAGACGACCGTTATTTATGAGGCAAGAAATTGAAGTTATAAGTGACATTGGCGTGTGCCGTGCAAAATATGGCTCTTACGGCCAAGGCATTAAATGTTGGTTGTTATTGGAGTTCTCCAGTAATGATTGCAGATATGAAGGATTATCTTAACTTAGAGGAACAAGAGAGTGCGAGCCTCTATTGAAAGTAAAACCAAATGGATAGAATTTTAGAGTATGCAAAAAATTAAAGAAACGCTTTTCCAGTTATGCCTGAGCTTTATGGAACAGCGCATTCAAACTGCAGAGACCGCATTAAACCAAGCCAGAGAGGCGAGTAACGATGACACTAAGAGCAGTGCCGGCGATAAATACGAAACGAGTAGGGAGATGTTGCAGCAGGATATAGATAGGAATAAACGTTTGCTGATTGATGCCCAGGATAATTTAAGAGTTTTAAGATCAGTTGATATCTCACTAAAGTCTGTAAAGGTTACACACGGTAGTCTTGTGGTAACCAATCAGGGCTCTTTTTACATCAGCGTTAGCGCAGGACAATTACATGTTGGCGATAAAACCGTCTTTGCGATATCACCCGCTTCGCCAATAGGAAAATTACTTCTTGAAAAGGCAAAAGGAGAGGGTTTCGACTTTAACGGTAAAAAATATATAGTACAAGAAGTAGTTTAAGAACAGCTATTAAAAGCTGTTCTTAATGCTGTTACTTAGTGTTTTAGGAGTCCAGTAGCCACTTGCTATAATTCTTCTGATTGTAAATAATGGATCCCTTTCGTCACGTTTAGTAGACAATTGATAAGCCATTTTGAAACCTCTTTTCTTTAATTGTGGTATGCCTTCAGCATTCCATAATCCAAAAGGATAAGCAAACTCGGTCATCTTTTTACCGGTAATCTCTTCTAGTTTCTTAGTTGGTTTATCCAGCTGTTCTTCCCAGTCTTTACCTGCGTACTTTTTAAAGTTTTTATGGTCGTAAGTGTGACTGGCTATTACGTTTCCTGCGTCAGAAAGTGCTTTTATCTGCTCCTTACTCATGTAGTCTACAAACTTGCCTTTTCTCCCAATTGATACTGTCATGATAAAATAAACAGCTTTAAAGCCATATTTTTTTAATGTAGGAGCAGCTACGGTAAACTGATCCATATCAGTATCATCAAATGTGAACATAATAGGCTTGCTTGGCAGTGATGCTCCTGTATTCAGGTAGGCATATAATTGATCGGGTAATATAGCATGGTAACCGCTATCTGCCAGCATCTTTACCTGGTTCTTAAAGTTTTGAACCTCAACAATGTAATCTTTACCTACTTTACCGTCTGTAGGCTTCCAGTTTCTGATCTGATGATAGCAGAGAATAGGCACCTGTTTTCTGGCTAAAATAGTCTTGGCATCTGCCACTTTTATTTTATTAATATCAATCTTTCCAGATGGTAAAACCTGACCTTGGTTTTCACCATCGGCTGTTTCGGCGTTTATGGATGTAGACTCATCGGAATTTGCAGAACTGTTTTTAGTTGCTGACTTTGACTGGCAGGCGGTAGCTAAAATTACTGTTACTGCCATTAATGTTAAAAGGTATCGCTTCATTTATAGGATGTTTAATGCAAAACTATAAAATCAACTGATTAATCGTTGCTAGAACTATCACTTTTATTACAATTAAATACTAGTCAGCATTATATTTTATCGATATTTTAGCGATTTAATTAGCATATTATCATGAAGAAACTTTACTTTCTATTTTTAATAATTTGTTGCGTCGTATTCAGTGGCTTTTCGCAAGTTAAAACCTTTACTTTAACAGAAGCTTTGGTTGCCCCACCAAAAGCAAATTATCAGTTGGCTTCCAGGTTTTCTCCTGCAAAAGTTAAGAAAATGGTTTACTCTACAGCTGTTGATCCACATTGGTTAAAATTGAGCAACCGTTTCTGGTACGAGTATGAAACCCCAAATGGAAAGCAATGGTATATTGTTAATCCTGTAGCTAAAAGCAAAAATCAGATATTTGATAATGCAAAACTAGCTGCAGAAATTACAACCATTATTCGTGATCCCTTTGATGCACAGCATTTGCCATTGCTTAACTTAAAATTCGCGCCAGATGAAAAGAGCTTAACTTTCGAAGTAAACAGTTCTATTGATGAATTGAAGAAAGAACGCAAGGATAAAAAAGCAGCGGATTCCATGCAAAAGAAGATCTATAATTTTACTTATAATCTTGCCACTCAAAAGCTATTAGAAGTCCCAAATTTCACTAAACCTAAAACTAAGCCATCCTGGGGATCAGTGGCTCCGGATTCTTCGGCCATTATATTTAGCAGAAATTACAATCTCTATTGGATGGATAAGGAAAATTACAGAAAAGCGGTAAAGAATGAAGAGGACAGTACTATTGTAGAGCATCAGTTAACGAAAGATGGTGTTAAATTCTACGCTTATGGAAGTGATGGCGATGGAGAATCTAATGAGGATGAAATAAAAAATAACAAAAAGAGACGTGGAGCCTATGTAATGTGGTCGCCTAATGCTAAATATTTTGTGCTGGATCGGACAGACTCACGGAAAGTAAAAGACCTTTGGGTAATTAATAACACTGCTGCGGGCAGGCCAACATTGGAAACTTATAAATACCAGATGCCCGGTGAAAAGGAATCACCGATTGATGAAATCTTATTGTTTAATTTTGCCACAAAGACATTCAAAAAGCTTGACGTGTCTGCTTTTAAAGATCAATCTGTTTCTATATGGTCTGCGCCTTCATTAAATAAGGACCGCGACAATGAATTTAGGCCCTCATTGTGGTTAGGTGATAACAATAAGTTGTATTTTTCACGTACCAGCAGAGATTTAAAAAGGATTGATGTAGGTACGATTGATATCAATACCGAGAAAGTTAATCCATTGATAGACGAGCGTTTTAATACCTATGTTGAAATTAACCGCCCGGGATTAATTAATAACGGAAATGAGCTAATCCACTGGTCGGAACGAGACGGCTGGGGTCATTTCTATCTTTTCGATGGCAAGGGAAAACTAAAGAACCAAATTACTAAAGGTCCCTATCATACAGAAAACATTGTAAACATCGACCAAAAAAACAGGGTATTATATTTTACAGCGAACGGACGCGAAGAAAAAGAAGACCCTTATTATTATCACCTGTATAGCATCAAATTTGATGGTACAGGGTTGAAATTATTGAACGCTGGAGATTTCGATCATGCTGTAAATATGAATGATGAGGCTACATACTTTGTAGATAACTATTCTAGAGTTAACACGATGCCAAAATCTGTATTAAAGGATAACAATGGCAGGATAGTGATGAACCTGGAAACAGCTGATCTTACCTTACTTTTAGCCGCAGGCTACAAGTTTCCAGAACCTTTTAAAGTTAAAGCCGACGATGGGATAACAGATGTTTATGGCGTAATGTACAAGCCGTTTGACTTTGATCCGAATAAGAAATATCCAATTATAGAATATGTGTACCCTGGCCCTCAAACGGAGGCTGTTAATAAGTCGTTTACCAAAAGCATGGACAATACAGATCGCCTTGCGCAATTGGGCTACATTGTGATATCTGTTGGCAACAGGGGTGGTAACCCGGCAAGGTCTAAATGGTACCATACTTTTGGTTATGGAAACCTTCGTGATTATGGCCTGGCAGATAAAAAAGCAGCGATTGAGCAGTTGGCCGATAGGTTTAAGTTCATAGATGTTAACAAAGTTGGAATAACAGGCCACTCTGGTGGTGGGTTCATGTCTACCGCAGCGATGCTGGTCTATCCTGATTTTTTTAAAGTAGCAGTATCCAAAGCTGGTAATCACGACAATAGTATTTACAACAGATGGTGGAGCGAGAAGCATCACGGCGTTAAAGAAATTATTTCTGCTAAAGGTGATACTACCTTTACTTATGACATTGATAAAAACCCGCAGATTGCTAAAAATTTAAAGGGTCATTTGATGATCATGACCGGAGATATAGATAATAATGTGCACCCGGCTAATACCATCAGATTAGCTAATGCACTGATGAAGGAGGGTAAAAGGTTTGAGTTTGTCATATTACCGGGACAACGCCATAGCTTTGGCGATCTTACAGAATATGCCTTCTGGAAGCTGGCAGATCATTTTAACAAGTATTTAATAGGAGATTACGATACACCGGATCAAGTAGATATTGTTGAAATGGATAGAGAATTGGAAAGGAAGAAATAATTTTTAAATTAGTAAATCTTTCCACTCCTTTTAAACGTTAACTAATAATGAGATTATTAATAGAGCGCAAACCAGTTAAAGTATATCCCGATCCAAAAAGGGTAATAGCCCGATTTTTTTTTAATGGATCAGAGCGGGCTGTTGATGTTATAAAACATGTAATGAGCCTTTCCGATCTAGAAGTATTCGGGATTATATCTCCATTGCTTCAAGAGTATTCAAAAAGGCACAGAAACATTACTAAAATTCTTACCCGTCATTGTAAGAAGGTTACGGTAAGTTTAAAAGATGCAGGTTTTGATTATGAAGATCTTGAAAGATACCAGCGCTTACTTATAGGTTCCTACTTTACGCATGAGTATTCAATTGAATCAGCTGCATTTTTTAATCCTTCTATAGTTGAAGATCCCGACCAGTCGGACTTGGTAGAAGGAGAAAAACGTGTTATCATTAGTTTCAGAGCTGTAGGGGAGGGCCACATTTCTTCTGTTGTATTTAGAAGGGCACTTATAGACAGGAATAACGACATTACAGTTATTCCGGCAGGAAATTATATAGACGAAGCTGAGGTAATTAGAAATGCTGTATACAACAAGAAACTATTTTTGAAAAAAGGTGCCGATTCTAAAATTGATGTAGAGGTGCTGGATGAAGTAGGGGTAAGATTAACAGATAAGTTTGATTACTCTACATTGAGGAAGATTATTCTGGACTCTAAAAACCTGCAAACGGACGACATAAGGAAGTTGGAGTATGATAAGATCCTTTGGCTTTCGGATACCTATCATGAGATTAGTTTTTCTAGAGATACAGACATTTCAGATCGTGTAATATTCCCTATATCAGAATTTGAACGTAAAGGAATAGAAGATGCGCGTTTCGTGAAGTTTGTAAAAGAGGACGGCTCAATTGTTTACTATGCTACTTATACTGCTTTTGATGGGGCAATGATTATGCCTAAACTGCTTCAAACTACAGATTTCTATGATTTTAAGATCAGTCCGCTACACGGTATAGGTGCCCAAAATAAAAATCTAGCATTATTTCCAAGAAAGATAAATGGTAAATATGCCATGATGTCTCGCATTGATGGTTGCAACAATTACCTGATGTATTCAGATAAATTATCCGTATGGGACAACCCCGTAAAACTGCAAACACCAAAATATCCCTGGGAATTTATTCAGATAGGGAATTGCGGTTCTCCAATTGAAACCAAAGATGGCTGGCTGGTAATAACGCATGGCGTTGGGCCAATGAGGCGTTATTGCCTTGGTGCAAGTCTTTTCGATCTTGAAGACCCATCTATCGAGATCGGCAGGTTATCAGAGCCGCTTGTAATACCAAATAACGATGAACGCGAAGGATATGTACCTAATGTACTATATTCTTGTGGATCGATTATACACAACGGAGAACTCATCATACCATACGGACTTTCAGATTATTGTTCTTCATTTGCAGGAGTTAGTATTGATATATTATTAGAGAAGCTTAAAACTTCAGATAGTATATTATAAAATATAACGGGTTACAATATTTGATGGTAGAGGCTAATATAGTCGGCTACCATTTTTTGTTGGGAGAAATTAGCCATTGCCCATTCTCTACAATTAATTCGTTCTATGGCTGAAAGTTTATTTACCGCGGCTACTGCACCATTAATGTCATTTACCAAGAAGCCAGTTTCACCCTCTTTAATCAACTCCTGCATAGAACCCAGGTTAAATGCAATAACTGGCGTTCCACAAAGCATGGACTCCGCTACGCTTAAGCCAAAAGGTTCTTCAAAGCTGATGGGATGCAAAAGGGCAGCTGCATTGCGCAACAACTCATTTCTTTTTTCAGGGCCGGCAGAGCCGATAAATACAATGTCGTTGCCTAAGAATGGCTCAACCTTTTCTCTAAAATACTCTGAATGCTGTACAATACCAGCAATGATCAATTTTCTATTTGCCTTTTTTGCAATATGAACCGCTTCGGCGGTGCCTTTATCGGGATGTATCCTCCCAAAAAACAGTAGGTAGTCATCTGGCTTAGCATTGAAGGTAAACTCATTAGTTTGCAATCCATTGTATACCGTTGCCAGGTAATTTAAGGACGGATGTCTGTTGGAATTACTTATGGAAACAAAATTACCTATCTCATTGTACTTCTGATAAACCCTCAATATTTTCTCAGAAGAGAAACCATGTATCGTAGTGATTACAGGCGTGCTGATCAGTTTAGAATAACTTAAAGGAAGAAAGTCGTAATGATTATGGATCAAGTCGAACGCTGATGCTTTTTCCATCAAGTTGCTGATGTGAAGACATTCTACCACTTTTGCATCAGCGGTTTTATCTTCCTCATACCCTTGGGCAATGACAGCGTCAAGTTGGGCAGTTGTAATGGAATCACCAGTAGCAAAAAGAGTCACTTCGATCCCCTTTGCTACCAGCCCCTCTGTTAAGTTAGAAGCCATTTGCTCCCATGGTCCATAGTGCCTAGGTGGGGTTCTCCAGGCTACCGGAGCAAGCACAGCAATCTTCATAAATCTTAAACGGTCTGTTTTTGCTCAGCAATCAAATCATTGCTTTGTATAAATTCATATTCAAATTCCATGGCTTTCAATACTGCGAGATGAGATATCCAATAGGCCAGGGTGCTTTCCGCCCCCTGATTTCTATTCAACCCATAAGTTTGTAACCCATCGGCACAGCCTTTGGTTTCATGATCAAACAGTGGTATTCTCAATGTATTTTCTCCCAGGAACCACTGGTAGGAAACAAACATCTGTTTAATATAAAGCTTATCGTGGGTAATTTCGTATGCCTTAAAGTACATGAGTACCATAGCCATAGTTTCTATCGCTTGCTGATCGTATATCGCCATTTCAGGACCATCCCTAAACAACCAGCCGTCATTACCAACAGGATTAAGGTACCCGTTAATTAACGTCTTCTGCGTAAGATATTGCATACTTTCAAAAGCAATCTCGTAAGAGTCCTGATCCTTACTAATCTCATAATAACTCATCAATGCCAATGGTAAAATGGCATTATCGTAGGTCATCTTTTCTTCAAACCAATGCCAGTGGCCAATCTTGTTTTTCCTGTAAGCGGCTTTAAGAGGTGCCGCCAGTTGATCTAGCTGATCCTTAATAAACTCATCTCCAGGATTAGCTTTGATATAGTGAGTAAGACCAATAATTGTATTTCCCAATCCCCTAAGGTGTTTAAGGCCCTTAAAATGGGGTACTGATTTTAAGAATAATTCTTTAGCAAACTCCCGGTAGGAATTGTTTGGTGCGTTATTGATAAGGTATCCCAGCGACCAAATTGTACGGCCAAATGAATCTTCTGTCCCTATTTCGTCGAGATATTCTCTTCTAAAACTTAGGAAATTACGGAAGTTCCCATTATCGCATTGCATGTATTGAATGTAACTCAGGTAAATAGGTAAGAGCTCCAATGCTACTTTACTCTTATTCTGCTGATAAGCTAAAATGGTTAAAATCAAAGCACGCGCATTATCATCAACACAATAACCTTCCTTTAAATTAGGAATGCCATATTTAGCATGCTGCACAATACCAGTATCATCAGTTAGCCTTCTAATATGTGCCAGGTTAAATGCAGGCATTATATCTGGATCTATAATTGGCTTTCCGCCGGTTTCTTTTTCAGAGAAGTATTTGTCTACCGCCTCATTCAGCACATCCACAAAAACTTCGCCTGTAGTGGGCCAGCGAAGATGCAAGCCATACTCAAAAGCATTTTCCTTTAAATGTTTCAGTTTATCAGGATCTTCAAACAGATCATTAACTATTTCCGCCAAAGCGGTTGCATCTTTAAAATCGAACAACTTGCCGCGGTTATCAGCTAGTAACTCCTGTGCATGCCAATAGGGAGTAGAAATTACCGCTGCACCTGCACCTACAGCATAAGAGAGGGTTCCACTTGTAATTTGCGCCTCATTTAAGTAGGGCGTAATGTACATATCGCAAGCGGTTAGGTAATCGTGCAGCTCTTCTTCTGATACAAATTTATTTATAAAGGTTAAATTATTTTCTACATTTAGGGTTTTCGCAAGTCGCTTCAAACTATCTCTATATTCTTCACCCGAGTTGCGAATTACCCCCGGGTGAGTGGTGCCTAAAATCACATACATCACATCAGGATTCTGTTCTACTATTTTAGGTAGTGCTTCAATAACAGTTTCAAGACCTTTATTTCTGCTGATCAATCCAAAAGTAAAGAGTACTTTTTTTCCTTTAAACGCAATAGAGTTTTTTACAGGGTTATCTGCTTTAGGTTCCAAATTAGGTACACCATGCTCAATTAACTGTATTTTATGATAGGGGATGCCATATATACTGGTTAAAAAGTCAACCGCACGATGACTCATTACCACAACTCTGGAAGAGTATTTTGCAATCTCCTGCAAAACTGTTAATTGCATGTGGTTAGGGTCTTTCAAAATGGTATGAAAGATGGTAATTAACGGCTTTTGTAACCGGGATATTAGTGGGAGAATATATACGCCACTCTCACCACCATAAATTCCATACTCATGTTCCAGAATACAGGCATCTGCTAAACTTGTATTTATATAATCTGCTGCTTTGATATAATCTGTCTGGTTCTCTTGGCGTATCACACGCTTTACCTCTTTAGGATATTCGTATTCGTCTAGGTTTTCAGCATCATTCATGGCAACTACATAGCTGTCTTCCGAAACTGCGTTTTTGTCAAAGCCTATGGCTCTTAGTAGGTTATGATTAAAAGTAGCAATACCACATTCGCGTGGCGGATAAGAAGAGATGTAAGCGATTTTCATAAATAATTAGTATCTGTCTTTTATAACAAAGTTGGCGGTCAAATGTTCTATTTACCGCATGTAAATTTAGGTTTAATTACCATAAGGTTAAACAATATTAACCAAATAGATTAATTGTGTAAGCATTGTGTTTTTATAACCTATCCTTCCAAAAAACAAAAAAAGGCGCTCTAAAGCGCCTCTTAAGTTTCTATTCTGAATAATATTATTTGTTGTTTAAGAATACAAATTGATGGTCGAACATATCCAGTTTAATTTTGCTATCTCTATCAACGGTTCCCGCTAAGATCTGCTTAGACAACTCATTGAGTATTTTTTTCTGGATCACCCTTTTTAATGGCCTTGCGCCAAACTGTGGGTCATAACCTAATTCTGCCAGCCAGTCAAGTGCTTCAACAGAAGCCACTATATCTACGCCCATTTCGGCCAACGCATCCTGTACATTTTTAAACTGCAGGTCAACGATATTCCGGATCTCATTTCGGTTAAGCGGAGTAAACATAATCAGTTCATCAATCCTATTCAAAAACTCAGGCCTGATCGTTTGCTTCAGGAGTTCAAACAATTCAGTCTTAGTCTTGGCAATCACTTCATCGCGGTTCTCATCATTCAATACTTTGAAGTTATCCTGTATCAAATGAGAGCCAATATTGGAGGTCATGATGATGATGGTATTTTTAAAATTAACCAACCTGCCTTTATTGTCCGTTAATCGCCCATCGTCCAATACCTGCAATAGAATATTGAATACATCTGGATGTGCCTTTTCAATCTCATCCAATAATACCACAGAATACGGTTTGCGCCTAACAGCTTCCGTAAGCTGACCACCCTCATCGTAACCCACATATCCCGGAGGCGCACCGATTAACCTTGATACGGCGTGCCTTTCCTGGTATTCGCTCATATCAATTCTGGTCATGGCATTTTCATCGTTAAATAAAAACTCTGCTAATGCTTTTGCCAATTCTGTTTTACCAACACCTGTAGTGCCCAGGAAAATAAAAGAACCAATAGGTTTTCGTTTATCCTGCAACCCTGCTCTTGAACGTCTAATGGCATCTGAAATGGCCTCAATAGCTTCATCCTGTCCAGCAACACGTTTATGTAATTCACCTTCCAGATTAAGTAATTTTTCGCGCTCACTAGAAATCAATTTGGTAACAGGAATCCCTGTCCAACGTGCCACAACACCAGCAATATCATCAGCAGTAACTTCTTCTTTAAGCATTCTGCTTTCGCTTTGCTGGTTAGCCAGTTCTGCTTTCAGCTTTTCTGCCTTATCCTGAGCCTCTTTGATCTTTCCGTAACGGATCTCTGCAACCCTTCCATAATCACCTGCACGCTCTGCCTGTTCGGCTTCAAGCTTATAGTTTTCAACCTGTTCCAGCTCGTTATTGATGTTGTCTACCAGGTCTTTTTCGCCCTGCCATTTTGCTTTGATCTCATCACGCTCGGCAGATAAGTTAGCAATATCTTCACCTAGAGATTTTACTTTCTTGGTATCATTTTCCCGTTTAATTGCTTCTCGCTCAATCTCTAATTGCATGATCTTACGATTCAGCTCATCTACCTTTTCTGGTACAGAATCCATTTCCAGACGTAACTTAGATGCCGCCTCATCCATCAAATCAATGGCCTTATCCGGCAAAAAGCGATCGGCAATATACCGCTGCGACATTTCTACAGCAGCGATGATGGCCTCATCTTTAATCCTTACTTTATGATGGGTTTCATATTTTTCCTTTAATCCTCTCAAAATAGATATGGCATCCTGTGTATCAGGCTCATTGACCATTACTTTTTGGAAACGACGTTCAAGTGCTTTATCTTTTTCCAGGTATTTTTGGTACTCATCAAGCGTAGTAGCACCAATTGCACGCAACTCACCACGCGCTAATGCTGGCTTTAAAATATTTGCTGCATCCATAGCACCATCGCCACCACCAGCACCTACCAGCGTATGGATCTCATCAATAAATAAAATGATATCTCCATCACTGTGTGATACTTCTTTAACTACTGCCTTTAAGCGTTCTTCAAACTCTCCCTTATATTTCGCACCTGCAATCAGTGCACCCATATCAAGAGAATAAACGGTTTTTGTTTTCAGGCTTGTTGGTACATCACCCTGAATGATCCTAAAGGCAATTCCTTCAGCAATAGCGGTTTTACCCACCCCAGGTTCGCCAATAAGGATCGGGTTGTTCTTAGTTCTTCTCGATAAGATCTGGATTACACGCCTTATTTCGTCGTCACGACCAATTACTGGATCCAGTTTACCAGATTCTGCGTATTCGTTTAAATTACGCGCATATTTATTTAGCGCATTGTAGGTTGCTTCTGCATTTTGATCTGTAACCCTGCTATCGCCACGAAGCGATACAATGGCGGTTTTTAAATCTTTTTCATTTACGCCCTGATCTTTCAATAAATTGGCTGTTGCATCATTTACAGATAAGATGCCTAACAACACATGTTCAACAGATACAAATTCGTCTTTAAATTCTTTTAAATAAGACTGTGCTTTTTGCAAAGCTGAATTGCTCCCCGAGGTTAAGTAGGGGTTGCTTCCAGATACTTTAGGGAATTTGGCAATCTTCGCATCCAGGTTAGTGTTAAGAATATTGAGATTAACATTCAATTTCTTCAATACATAAGAAACTACGTTTTCATCAACAGTAAGCAGTCCCTTTAGCAGATGCGCCGTTTCAACAGCCTGTTGCTGGTTTCCCTCGGCTATTGCGGAAGCCTGCTGAATTGCTTCCTGGGCTTTGATGGTAAAATTGTTAAAATTCATATCAGGAGAATAACAAAGCGAGTGCCATGCCTGGTATCTTTGAAAGATCGGAAATTATGTCTTATTCGTTGAGGAGATAACGACTAAATGACTGATAAATAATAATTTAACCTGAAATTATGTCTTTAAAACTAAAAGAGATATTACGACAATACCTCTTTTAGTTTTTCCGTTTGATGATCAGCCAATCCTTGTAAAGGTTTAACTGCAAGCATCTTCATCATCATATTTAGATCTGCGGAGATGGTCAGTTTAGCAGTAGTTGCCTGCTCTCCCTTGGCTTCAACATTCCACTTTAGTTCAATATCGAAAGGTGGTTTTTCTGTAGGTATAGCGATAAGCTGTTTATTCTCAATGCGTTCAGAAATCTTTATTGCCAGCTTAGCCATATTCTGAATTGTAAAACTTGCCTCATCTGTGGTAGACGACCAGTTATAAATATTTTCCGGCATTAATTGCTGGTGATTATTCAGGTCTGCTAAAAATGCATAAACATCTGCTACTGGCTTGTTAATTTCCGTAGTGCTTTCTATAACTGTCATCAGTTTTCTAGTTTGATTGTTCTAATTCTTTTCCCCATTCTGAAGGGTTACTGCGCCATTTTGTAAGCAGATCAACATCATTTTGTGCAATAAAACTATGTTCTGCGGCATACTCAATTAATGTGTTGTAATTTGAAAGGGTGTTATACCTGCACTTTGCAGCTTTGAAATTTTCATCGGCCTGGTCAAATCCATAAGTAAAGATGGCAACAAGACCAGCAACTGATAGTCCTGCATTTCTTAAAGCATCAACCGCCTGCAAGCTACTTTTTCCTGTAGATATTAAATCTTCAATAACAACTACACGCTGGCCTTCATGTATTTCACCTTCTATAAGACTCCCGGTACCATGCTCTTTAGCTTTTGCTCTTACATAAGCAAATGGTAATCCCAATTCTTGAGCAACTAACGCTCCCTGAGGGATTCCTGCAGTAGCTACGCCGGCAATCAAATCTACAGAACCAAATTCTTCCTGGATCAACTGCGTTAATTTCTGCCTGATGTAGGTTCTAACAGAAGGGTGAGAAAGCGTGACTCTATTGTCACAATAAATAGGGGATTTCCAGCCAGATGCCCAGGTAAACGGGTTATTTGGCTGTAATTTAATGGCTTTTATCTGTAATAAAAATTCAGCAACCTTTAATTCAATATCACTTTTATTGTACATGTCCCAAAAATACAGAATTTATGTTAATGGCGATGCCTTGTTTATACGTGAATTGTTGGCGAATTGTACTGGTTTATTTCAAAGTACTGAAAATCAGTAGTTTTTAATTTCTCTATAATATAGATTGATTCGACATAGGACGGGGTCTCGTTCTAGGCTGGTTAAGGCTTTGCTGGGGTCTGGCTTGGGTTTGGTTGGGTAAAAGGTACCTTTTACCCAACCAAACCCAAGGAAAGCCTTATTAAAACCCAACTAAGCCAAGCACCAGGCCTAACCGTTATATTTTTTTATACCCTTGTGTTCTCCATAATAGAAAATAGATATATTTGAGTGTTAATATTATGAAAAACTACAGGATTTACATCAACGAGAATACCCTCTTTATATCGGATAATATTCCGAAACAGCTAAAAAAGATTCAGCAACTGGATAAGGCAGATTTTAATTTACCTTCGTTCTGTAAAAATCTGGTTAAGGAACCGCCTACCGATTACATCCTGGTTGATTCAGATCCTGAGTATTTATTTAAAAAAATACGGAAAAGTTGCGAGCTGATTAAGGCTGCCGGTGGGTTGGTGGAAAATGCAAACGGCAATTACCTCTTCATCTTTAGGAACAAAAAGTGGGATTTGCCAAAAGGTAAGGTAGAGAAAGGGGAGAAGATTAAAGAAGCGGGTCTACGCGAGGTAGAAGAAGAGTGTGGGGTAAAAATATTTAGTAATGGCAAAAAGCTCTGTAAAACCTATCATGTTTATGTGCTGGGAAGTAAATTGGTATTAAAGAAAACAAACTGGTACAAGATGACGGTAAAAGGAGAACCTAAATTGATACCACAAAAAGAAGAGGGCATCACAAAAGCACTATGGCTATCTTCTGATGAATTAAAGCCTGTTTTAAAAAATACATTTCCTTCAATTGTACAGGTGCTGGAAGCTGGAAAACTGCTATAAAAAAGGCAATGCCTGTGCAGGCAGGAAAGCGCTCACGTTTCCTCCATACCTCAATATATCTCTAACAATAGTAGAGCTGATGGCAGAGTATTCCGGTTTGCTCAGTAATATGATGGTTTCCATTTCTGGCATTAAAGTCTGGTTAATCTGGGCAATTGCTTTCTCATATTCAAAATCGCCTACAGAGCGAACACCACGGATCATAAATTGTGCGCCTATTTTCCTGCAGAAATCTACCGTTAAGCCCTCATACAACTGAATATCAACCTGCTTATATTCATCAAATACAGCATTAACAATGTTTTGTCGCTGCGCTGCACTTAAAAATCCCTGTTTTGCACTGTTTAATCCTATTCCTACAATAACCTTATCAAACAAGGGCAAAGCACGTTTAAGAATATCAACATGGGCAATTGTTATCGGGTCAAACGAACCAGGAAAGAGGGCTATTTTCATAATGGAAAGATACTAATTTGTTTTCTATAGCTCAAGTTGTTGCAGGTTTTGAACGTTATGGTTTTACCGGCTCAAAAAAGCTGAACGACGAATTTCCGTACCTCCGGGTTTCTTTAAAGCCAGGTTGTGCGTTTAATTTTAGTAAGGAAGGATGCTCTACAATCAGTATGCCATTGTCTGCAAGAAAGTTGTTATTTATCACCAACTGTGGAATAAGCGGAATGGTTGGTAAATCGTACGGAGGATCAGCAAAAATAATCTGGTACTGTTGATCTGGCTTTGTCAGAAACTTAAAAACATCTGCTTTTTCTACGTCAATTTCGTTAAGCTGATATTTCTCGATCACTGATTTAACCCAGTAAATACAGCCCGAATGTTTGTCTACAGCAGTAACGTCCTTAATGCCTCTTGAAGCAAATTCAAAGCTAATGTTGCCGGTGCCACAAAATAAGTCGAGCACAGAACAATTGTCAAAATCGTATGTATTGTAAAGGATATTAAACAATGCTTCCTTTGCCATATCAGTAGTTGGTCTAACTGGCAGGTTTTCTGGTGCATTAAACCGAATCCCTTTTAATCTGCCGCCAATTATACGCATAGGTCTACTGCAAGCAAGGTACTATAATAATGGTTGGGCATGTCTTCTAATAAATCTAAGTTTAAATCTTCCCGATGTGGCACATTAAATTCAATTTTATTAAAATATTTGCTCAATATTTCGAAGCGCCTGTCTTGGTTGTGGATAATGCCGCTCACCATTACGGTTATAGATGCGCTATCTATATGCAATTGTTTGATCATCAAGAGCAGGTAATAGTTAAATTCATCATTATTACTAATTTCAAAGCTTTGCTGAAATATTAGATTTCCCGCTAAGGTGTAGGTAGTGTTTAAAAAACCAACGGTAAAATCCAATAATATCGTGCTGTGTTCCTGTTGTTTATTTAAACAAAGCAATGGGATGGAATGATCAAAAATTTTGCAGTCAGGAAAAGCTTCGCTTAATATTTTTTCAGCTGTGCTGTCTATATTAAAAATGGAAGTAAAGCCGTAGATATCCGACTTATGTGAATACAATTTATCAGACTGAGTTGTGGAAAAGAACTTGGCATATTGATTAAAGTCCTGCTCATTGACAAATTCTGCAGGAACTGCAATGGTATTTTGAGTATAAACAGAGGCCTTTACATCCTGAAATGGAATGGACAAATAGTTGTCGCTTTTAATTCGCCCGGCCAACTCGTTTAAGGGATCCGGGCATTCCTGATGATCGTACAGGGCGCTTAGCTTTCCGCCGGATTTGTCTATGATAGCATAAGAATAGCTGTCTGCCGTAACCTTTACTAAAAGTGAACAGCCGATAGCCGCAGCAGGGTCAAATTCAGGATCAACTAATAATATGCTATTTTTGCTGTTCATATTCACAAAAATAATCCTTTTTTCTATAACCACAGCATCGCATATTTGATAAATGGACAAAGCCTCCTTAATTGCACAATCTTATCAATTTAGCCCTACATCAGAACAATTGCTCTTTTGCAGGGAAATGGCATTGTTCCTGTTGCGCCCGCTAGACCGGCAATGCTTCATTTTGCGTGGCTATGCGGGAACGGGTAAAACAACTTCAGTAGGCGCCTTGGTTAAGTCACTCTCAAAATTTGGTTACAGCAGTATTTTACTGGCACCAACGGGGCGTGCGGCTAAAGTGATGAGCAATTATACCGGCAGGAAGGCATTGACCATCCATAAAAAGATTTATAGAAAAAAAACGGCGGTATCAACTGAGATGTCATTCCTTTTGGCACCCAACCTGGCAGAATATACTCTTTTTATAGTAGATGAAGCATCAATGATAGCTGACGAATGGAATGCCAAATCTGGCTCCTCCTTTCTAAAAGACTTGATGCAGTATGCTTACAATGGTAAAAACTGCGGAATTATCTTTGTAGGCGATACGGCTCAGTTGCCCCCGGTGGGTAGTGTTGATAGTCCGGCGCTTAATGGTAAACTCATTGCCGCTAAATTTGGATTGAAGGTTGCCGAGGTTGAACTTACGCAGGTAGTGCGGCAGGAAAAGGAATCGGGTATACTCGCTAATGCCACTATGCTTAGGGAGATCATAAATAACCATCAGCAGGAGGAAGATGAGGTGCCACTTCCAAAATTCCTCACTAAGTCTTACAAGGATATTTTTAGAATGACTGGACTAAAGCTGGTTGAAGGGTTAGAGTATGCTTATCGAAAATTTGATATAGAGCATACACTGGTGGTGTGCCGATCTAACAAAGCTGCCAATGTATACAACCAGCAAATCAGGTCAAGGCTGCTTTACAGAGATGAAGAGCTCACCGGCGGAGATCAGGTAATGGTGGTGAAGAACAACTACTTCTGGTTACCTGAAAATGAGTCGGCGGCGTTTATAGCCAATGGCGATATGGCAAGGGTTACGCGGGTAAGAAATACGGAAGAGTGTTATGGTTTTCGTTTTTGCGAGGTAAATCTGGAGTTTATTGATTTCCCGGAAGCAGGAAACATTACTTGCAAAGTGATGCTAGATACGCTTACCGGTGAAACACCCAGTCTTTCATTTGAAGATAGTAACCAGCTTTTTGAACAGTTAAATACAGAATATGAGCACATCGGCAACAAGAAAGAACGCTATGCTGCAATAAAAGAAGATCCCTATTACAACGCTTTGCAAATCAAATTTGCTTATGCTGTTACCTGCCACAAGGCGCAGGGCGGGCAATGGGATGCGGTATTTGTAGACCAGGGTTATCTGACTGACGAGATGGTGGATCTTGATTTTCTTCGCTGGTTATATACTGGGGTTACCCGGGCCAAGAAAGAATTGTTTCTGGTAAATTTTGCCGCAAATTTATTTGCAACTGAAGCGGTAGAGGAGTTTTAACTGGCCAAAGGCATAGAAATTATGAAGGTAGAGCCTTTGTTTTCTTCGGTTTCTATGGTAAGCGTGCCGCCATGCTGCTCCACTATATCTTTAGAAATATGTAATCCAAGACCGATCGACTTTTCGCCATTTAAACCAGACCTTCCAGCTTTAGAGAACTGGTCGAACAACATATACTTCAGGTTTTCAGGAATACCTATGCCGTAATCCTTCACTTTAATTTGGCACCCCATGTTGTTTCTAGATAACTCTACTTCAATAGGAGTACTGTTGTCAGAGAATTTTAAGCCATTACCAATCAGGTTGTCTATCACCCGGCCAAACTTGGAAGGATTTAATAGAGTTAACAATTCAGATTCGTTTGTAATGAAATTGATTTTCCTATTTGCTGCGGCATTGGTTTGCCATGTTAAGCAGATGTTGTTGATGTAGTTCACCAAATCTATATCCTGCAATTCAAAGGCCACTTTTTTTACCTGTATAACCTCAATTAGATCGTTGATAATATCCTTGGCCTGCTTTGAAGAGCTTAAGATCAATTTGATCTCTGTATTTTCATTGCCTTCATTATCTTCCAGTAAGATTCTGCTTAGCGCCTCAATATTATTTAAAGGGTTGCGTAAGTCGTGCGCTACAAAACCAAGTATTTCGCTTTTTTGCCGGTTAAGTTCCTGCACTTCCTCATTCTTTTCCTCTAGCTGACTAAGTTGTACAAAGTGCTGCGATTTAAAAAAATAACCATACCTGGCGGATATGTAGAGCGTGAAAGACAATATTACAGAGGCTATAAAGTTGAAAAATTGTTTTGCAGGTGTAAGTTCGGGCACAATCATCCCCAAAAAGAAGAGGAAAATAATAAATCCAGATAAAGTCAATATGTACTTAAGCTCCAGCGCAAAAAAGGTACTTATTATAAAAATTCCTAGCAGAAACACCGTTAATGTATTTTTAGCATTGTGCATGGAATAAATATAACTAACATAAAATGTGCTACTTAAAATAAAAATAGTAAATGCCAGCGTAAGTAGGTTTCTGGAAACGGAACCCATTTTTTTGCTTTTTAAAAGTGCTGAACTGAAGATAATGAATAACGAAGAGCCGCTCAATTGGAATATATTACTATAATTATACTCCATAATGTTTGGAATCTTAATGATCTCCTTATAACTTAAATAAGCAAAAATTCGAACTGAAACTGCGAGGAAAAAAAATGCGGTACTGAGGAATTTTACCTGCTTTAGGTTAATATAGCTGTACGCCTCCCTAAAATTAGCGAAATACTTTAAAGGCGTTTTATATCGTAAAAGATTAAGCAATTGGGTTATTTTAGTAAGCAAAAATAGCAAAAGGAAACGAGTTTTGTTATTAATATGTTATTTTCGCTAAAAAGTTATTCTATGCTTCAATTAGCTACCCTTGAGCTTAATAAAACATTCGTTCTTAAGTTTTTAAAGTTCGGACTTGTTGGTTTTTCAGGTCTAATTATAGATTTCGGTATCACCTACTTTTGTAAGGAGAAGTTGAAGATCCATAAGTATGTTTCCAGCTCCTTTGGCTTTGTAGTGGCTACTGCCACAAATTTTACATTAAACCGCTTGTGGACCTTCAATAACCACGATCCCAATGCTGTGGTTCAGTTTGGTAAATTCTTTGTAGTGTCGTTATTTGGACTGGCATTAAGCAATGGTTTAATTTATATCCTTAATGACAGGTTAAAGTGGAATTTCTACCTCGCAAAAGGTTGTGCAATAGTGCTGGTATCTTTATGGAATTTCTTTGCAAATTATCTATATACATTTACAGGATAGATGGTGCAACAACAAAAGAACAATACTGATAAAATCCTTAGCATTTTTTTGGCAATATGGCTATTGATGAATTTAGTGCAGGCCGCCTTTATGGATCTTCATGCTGATGAAGCCTATTACTGGATGTACTCCCGGTTTTTAGATTGGGGGTATTTTGATCATCCACCTATGGTAGCGCTCTTTATTAAGATTGGTGATAGCTTTGCGCACAATGCGTTGAGTTTACGTGTAACTACTGTCGTTTCAACTGCTTTAGCTGTATATGTGCTTTGGAAAATAGTTAGTGAAGACGTTAAAAATATCAGGTTGTTTATTTTGCTGATTTCATCAGTGGTGGTCTTCCATGTATATGGATTTATTACTACGCCGGATGCGCCACTATTTTTATTTACAGTTCTTTTCTTTTACGCTTATAAACAATATGCTAAAGTTGACAGCTATAAATGGGCTGCTATTTTAGCGTTGATAATAGCTTGCTTATTTTATAGCAAGTACCATGCTATCCTCATCATCTTTTTTACAGTCATTTCCAATTTTAAGTTGTTTAGGAGGCCATCTTTTTGGCTGGTTATTGCTATAGCCTTTGGTGCATTTTTACCACATATCTGGTGGCAGGTTCAAAACCACTACCCATCTTTCTATTACCACATTATTGATCGCTCTGCCGATGCATACCAATTTGAATTTACCTACCAATACCTTTTGGCACAATTGGCATTGGCCGGGCCCCTTGTTGGCTGGTACTTATATCGCTCTGCAGCGGCGTATAAGTCAAGTGATGTGTTTAATCGAGCGTTGATCTTTAATTTCTTCGGTATTTTTATCTTCTTCTTTATTACTTCTTTTAAAGGCAGGGTAGAGGCGCATTGGCCATTACCTGGAATGATATGCATGGTGTCATTGGCTTACCTGAATCTGGCAGGTAAAACAATGACAAAATGGTTGAATAGGTTGTTTATTACTAACATTATCTTAATTGTAATTGTGAGGCTTATTCTAATTGTGCCTGTCCCGGTTTTAGAACGAATTAGTTTAATTGGCGATTACTTTGGAACACAGAATTGGGCTAGAGCCATCCATGCAAAAGCAGGAGATGCCCCAGTGGTTTTCCTGGATTCCTTTCAATTGCCCTCTAAATACAATTTTTACAACAATACCACTAAGGGTTTTGGATATGATTCTCGCAATTATCGTAAAAATCAATACGACATCTGGCCACTGGAAGACAGTCTAAGAAACAAAAGGATCTATTATGTGCTTCAGCACACCCAGGGTAACCATAAACAGGATACCATCAATACCGATAAAGGTGTGTTTTATGGTAGCTGGTTTGATCATGTACGCCTATACCAAAAAGTAGATATAAGTCCTGTAAGTATTGAATCAGAATGGGTTGCCGGAAGTAATAAATTGATTAAGGTTAAGATTAGCAATCCATATAACATAGCAATTTCGTTTGCTAATGAAAACCAGCAATACCAATGCTACATAGAATATGGATATAAACAACAAGGCAAATTGATAGGGGTGCTTAGGCCAGTATACTTGCCAGCAAAGGAAATTAAAATACCTGCAAAAGAATCAGTTGATGTGGATTTTCAAATACAGGCACCAAGGCTGCCCGGTAATTACAAACTAATCTTTTCTATACGTACGGAGCCATTTAATGGTAGCAGAAATAGCAGCCACATTGGCATTGTTGTAGTTCCTTAAATCAATTAATCGGCATCATAGATCACCACTTTATCGAACAAAACCTTGAACTGATCAAGGAAAGCAAGGTGTAAAGGATGAACCTGATATACGTCATGACCAGCCATATCTTCAAAAAAGACGGTTAAAGAAAAGGAATAGGTAGTATCTACCACTGCACGATCAATGGCCGCCGGTGTGCCTATATGAAGGGTTTTGATAGATTCAATATCTTGTAAAGATTCTAATCCTCCTTTAAATTCTATTTTTTGTTGAGCTGTGGTATCGGCTTTAAGCCAGAATAAAACATGATGAGCTAGCATAATTGGGGTTTTGGGCAAATATAATGATTGTGTTTTACTATTATACCTAAAAAAATAGGGCGACAAGTTAAACCTTGCCACCCTAAACGAACCCTCATCACTAATTATTTTCTCTTAAGCCTTGTTTTACTTAAGGTCGTTATTATTTTTGCCTATACGGTCTTTTTTATCTGCTTTTTTCTTGGCTTTAAACGCTTTATAGGCTACACGCTGTTTGTCGGTAAGTATGTTGTTAATTTCCATATCCCGTTTGTCAGCCGCTGCTTTCATTACAGCCGGATCTCTTTTCTCTCCTTTAACGTGCGCTGCCTTTAATTTTTTTATCTCATCCAAATTAAGTGTGTAGATTTTGGATTTCTGATCTGCAGTTAGCGATAAATTCTTATCAAGCATATCAGTTATGTGTTGTGCTTTTTCTTCAGGTGTTTTGTGTTGTTTTTCTACATTTTGTGCAAATGCCATGGTGCCCATTCCAATAAATACTGCGGCTGTTAAGATTAATTTTCTCATGATCGTTTTTTGTATGTTTTTAATGAATAGAGCGTAAAAGGGTACAAAGGTTTAATATTACATCCCGTCATTTAACAATTTTTAACATAAATGATATTAGATAGTACTTGCAGGAAGTGTAGAGTTTGTCTAATTTTCGCAGCGAAAAAATTCGGTCTAAATGGAAGAGTTAAATACAATTACAGGCAGTTCATCTTACGGAACTGATATCCGTGCGTTGAATGAGATGATACAAAAGGAGAGTGCATTTATTGATCTCCTTTTTATAGAAATGGATAAGGTTATTATTGGGCAGCGTTACATGGTAGAGCGCTTAATGATTGGTTTACTTGCGGATGGACATATTTTGCTGGAGGGAGTTCCAGGGCTTGCAAAAACGCTGGCAATTAATACATTATCTAAATGTATTGATGCTGGTTTTAGTCGCATACAATTTACACCAGATTTATTGCCTGCAGATTTGCTGGGAACAATGATCTATAACCAGAAAAAGGAAGAATTTATAGTTAGAAAAGGGCCTTTGTTCTCTAATTTTATCCTTGCAGATGAGATTAACAGGGCACCCGCTAAAGTACAAAGTGCCCTGCTGGAAGCGATGCAAGAGCGTCAGGTTACTATTGGCGACAATACATTTCCTTTGCCATCGCCATTTTTAGTATTGGCAACTCAAAATCCGATTGAACAGGAAGGAACCTACCCATTACCAGAGGCGCAGGTAGATCGTTTTATGTTAAAGGTGGTTATTGGCTATCCAAAAAAGGAAGACGAGAAAAAAATTATGCGGGCAAATATTGCACCTCAAGGTATGCCTAAGCCAACAAAGATTCTTCATCCGGATGATATTGTAAGGGCTAGAAAAGTAGTGCGAGAGGTTTACATGGATGAGAAAATTGAACAATATATTATAGATATTGTTTTTGCTACGCGTTTTCCTGAGCAATATAAACTAGCAGATTATAAAAACTTGATCAGTTTTGGTGCTTCGCCCCGCGCAAGTATTAACCTGGCCTTGGCGGCAAAAGCTTATGCATTTATCAAGAGAAGAGGTTACGTGATTCCTGAAGATGTACGTGCAATTTGTCACGATGTGTTAAGGCACCGTATAGGGCTTACCTATGAGGCAGAGGCAGAAAATGTAACTTCTGAATCTATAATTACCGGTATATTGAATGCGGTTGAAGTACCATAACCTATGGATACCAAGGATCTCTTAAAAAAGGTTAGAAAGATCGAGATCAAGAGTCGCGGTTTAAGCAACCAGATCTTCTCTGGCGAATACCAGTCGGCCTTTAAAGGCCGCGGTATGGCGTTTAGTGAAGTGCGGGAATACCAAGTTGGCGATGAGATTAGAACGATAGACTGGAATGTAACTGCCAGGTTCAATCATCCTTACGTTAAGGTATTTGATGAGGAGCGGGAAATGACAGTGATGTTGCTTGTAGATGTAAGTGGCTCAAAAAACTTTGGAACGCAAACACAGCAAAAGCAGGAACTTGCAACAGAAATCTGTGCAGTTATTGCATTTTCTGCTATACAGAATAACGATAAAGTGGGTGTGCTGTTTTTTAGTGATCAAGTAGAGAAATTTATACCTCCAAAGAAGGGTAGAAGCCATATATTGATGATCATCCGGGAGTTGATTGATTTTAAACCACAACACAAAGGGACTAATGTGGCAGAAGCGCTGCGCTATTTTACCGGTGCCATTAAGAAAAGGTGTACCTCCTTCCTGATCTCAGATTTTATGAGCAATTCTTTTGAAAATGAGCTAAAGATTGCTAACAGAAAGCATGATTTGGTTGCGTTAAGATTATTCGATCTACATGAAGAGGAGTTTCCAGATTTAGGGCTGATTCCTGTTAAAGATGAAGAAACAGGCCAGTTGGCATGGATAAATACAGGAGATAAAGAGGTGCGTTTTCAATTCAAAAAGGCGGCTTTAGAAAGAAATGGGAAATTGGAAGACTTGTTTAAGCGCTCAGGTGTAGATTTTACAAAGATTGGTACACACCAATCGTACATAAAGCCATTGATGACATTGTTTAAAAAGAGGGGAGCAAAGCGATAGCATTATGAGACAATTAATGAATTGGTGTTTTTTCGGAATACTATGTGTATTCAGTTTAAATGGATATTCGCAAAATACAACTGTTGGTGCAAGGCTTGATAAATCAAGTATCTTACTTGGTGATCAAACTACATTGCGATTAAGTGCAAGTGTGCCTGCCAATGGAAAAATAGAATTTCCGCTTCTTTCTGATACCATTTCTAGTAAAGTACAGATAGTGGATATAGGAAAACTCGATACTTTAAAAGATGCTTCAGGCAGATGGGTAATAAGTAGGGCTTACACTATTACAGCATTTGATGCAGGGGTACAAACCATTCCGGCATTTAAATTTACGGGACCAGATGGACTGCTGTTAACTGATCCCATACCATTGCAGGTACAAGAAGTAAAAGTTGATACCACAAAAGGAGTGTTTGATATAAAGCAGCCAATGACCGTTAAATACGGATTAATGGATTGGTTAAGAGATAATTGGGGCTGGGTGTTAATTGAAATACTGTTGCCATTTTTACTGGTAGCCATTTGGCTCTATTACAGAAAGCGTAAGAAAGTGAAATCGGTAATTGTGGAAATTAAACCACCAATACCGCCAGACGAGGCTGCTATAAATAGGTTGAAAGCACTTAAGGATAAGAAATTATGGCAGCAGGAAGAAGTAAAGCAATACCATAGTGAGCTTACGGATATCTTAAGAGAATACCTGGAAAAACGCTTTAATATACCCGCTATGGAGCAAACATCTGAAGAAATATTTAGCAGTATAAAAGATCAGGATATAACACCTCAGAATAAGGAAATACTTAAGGAAATACTATTGCTGAGTGACTTGGTGAAGTTTGCCAAGCAAAAACCACAGGCTGAAGATAACGAGAAAAGTATAGAGAATGCCCTAGTGTTTGTAAGTGCATCTAGAATGGTAAATCCACCTGAAAATAAAATACAACAGGACGATGAACTTAATTGAAGGAATAGAATTTGCTAACCCTGGCTTTTTTTGGTTGTTACTGTTACTGCCAATAACGATTGGCTGGTACATCTGGAAAAATAGGGTATTGCAGGGAACGATAAGAATGTCTACCATTGCTGGTTTCATGCGGGTGAAATCTAGTTATGCGGTATTAAGACATTACGATATCGTGTTGCGGTCGTTTGCATTGATCCTTATTATAGCAGCGCTGGCCAGACCCCAGTCTGCATTAAGTTGGGAAAACTCTACAACAGAGGGAATAGATATTGTAATCGCTACAGATATTTCTGGCAGTATGCTTTCAGAAGATTTAAAACCTAACAGACTGGAGGCGGGGAAGAATATTGCGATGGATTTCATTAAAGATCGCCCGGATGATAGGATAGGTCTAGTAGTGTTTAGTGGTGAAAGCTTTACCCAATGCCCATTAACTATTGATCATGATGTGCTCATCAACTTATTCAAAGATGTGAACAACGGAATTATAGACGATGGTACTGCCATTGGAATGGGGCTTGCCACTGCGGTGAATAGGTTAAAGGAGAGTGAGGCCAAGAGCAAAGTAGTGATCCTACTTACAGACGGATCAAATAATGCCGGATCCATTCCACCGATAACTGCTGCCGAGATAGCCAAAAAAATGAATGTTCGGGTTTATACAGTTGGTGTGGGAACAAAAGGTTATGCTCCATATCCAGTTAAGACTTCACAGGGAATTCAGTATCAGCAGGTGCCGGTAACCATTGACGAACCTACGCTAGCTAATATAGCAAAAATTACAGGGGGTAAGTACTTTAGGGCCACCAACAACGAAAAGCTTAAAGCGATTTATCAGCAAATTGATAACCTTGAAAAAGCTAAGATTGCCGTAACACAATACCATAAAAAAACAGAACGTTTTTTACCATTAGCATTGATTGCACTTGGATTGCTGCTTTTGGAATTTGCGTTGAGAAATACATTATTTAAAGGAGCCTTAACTTAATATTATGTTGCGTTTTGAAAACATACAATTACTCTGGGCGTTAGCTTTAATTCCATTAATGATTGTTATTTTTCTGCTTGTCAGGAGATGGAAAAGAAAAGCATTGAAAGCATTAGGAGATCAGAAGACGGTAAGAATGGTTATTCCTGAGGTGTCTTTTAGCAGGCCTGGTATAAAATTTATCTTGTATATCATCGCTTTTACAGCAATGATATTTGCCGTGGCCAACCCACAAATAGGCATTAAAGTAGAAGAAGGGAAAAAGAGTGGCTCGGATCTGATGATTCTTTTGGATGTATCTAACAGTATGCTGGCAGGTGATTTATCACCTAGTAGATTGGAGAATGCCAAAAGGGCGATATCTAAGATGATTGATAACATGCACAACGATAGGGTAGGTATTATCATATTTGCCGGGGAAGCTTACGTACAGCTGCCTATAACAACAGATTATTCTGCAGCCAAGCTGTTTCTAAATAATATAAATACCGAGATTGTACCTACGCAGGGAACTGCAATAGGTGCGGCAATTGAGATGGGCATGAAATCGTTCAGTACAGTTAGCGGTACTACCAAAGCAATGGTAATCATGACTGACGGTGAGAACCACGAAGATGATGCCGTAGCTGCTGCTAAGAACGCAAACGCCAAAGATGTTACTATACATGTTATTGGTCTTGGATCTCCTGAAGGCGCACCAATGCCAATTTATAGAAATGGCAATCCAGTTGGTTTCCGTAAAGATGAAAGCGGACAAACAGTTGTAAGCAAGCTAAATGAAGAGATGTGTAAGGAAATAGCCGCTGCGGGAGAAGGGGTATACGTACGTGCGTCAAACGCGGATAGCGGATTAGGTATCGTGCTGGATCAGGTAAACAAAATGCAAAAAAAGACCTATGATAGTAAGGTTTTTAAGAGTTATGAAGATAGGTTTCAATTCTTTTTAATTATAGCTCTAGTACTTCTATTGGTTGAATTCTTCATCTCCAATAGGAAGAATATTAAGTTAAGTGCGATAAATTTATTTGAAGTAAGGGATATATGAGGCGGATAATAATAGTTGTTTTAATGGTATTGCAGGGTACTACACTATTTGCACAAAAGGAAAAGCGGGATATCCACAAAGGGAATCAATTGTACCTCCAGAAAAAATACGCAGAGGCGGAAGCGAGTTATCGCAATTCGGTTAACAAATCTCAGCAGTCTGTACAAGGTAATTTTAATCTTGGTGATGCGCTCTACAAGCAAAAGAAGTTTGACAACGCAGCCCAAAAGTTTACAGAATTGGCTACCTCTTCAAATAACAAAGCCGTAAAAGCCCAAGCCTATCATAACCTTGGTAATACAATGCTTGAATCAAAAAAACTGGAAGAAAGTATAAATGCCTATAAGAAGTCGTTAATAAGCAATCCTAAGGATGATGAAACGCGATATAACCTTGCCTATGCCCAGGAAATGCTAAAAAAGCAACAGCAGAAGGACAAGGATAATAAGGATAAAAAAGATCAGAATAAGGATAAAAAGAACGACAAAAAGGATCCTAACAAAGACAAGAACGATAAGGACAATAAGGATCAAAATAAAGGAGAGCAGCCACAGCCTGATAAACTTTCTAAAGACGATGCAGAACGGATGTTGGATGCGCTAAACCAGGAAGAGAAGAAAACCCAGGATAAACTAAAAAATAAAAAAGCCACCGGCGTTAAGGGACGTATTGTAAAAGATTGGTAGGTTTGATCAATAATGAAAATGAAAAATATACTATTGCTGATGTTGCTATTTTGCTCCCGTACTTTACTGGCTGCAGATATTCAGTTTACGGCATCGGTAAATAAAACACAGGTTGAAGTAGGTGAGCTATTTGAGGTGAGTTTTACAGTTAATGGCGCTATGCAACGGTTTACGCCCCCTGCTTTTAGTGGACTACAAGTTGCCGGTGGACCGAATCAGTCTTCCAGCATGACTTCCATCAATGGCAATAGTTCTGTAAGCATGGCTTTAAGTTACGATTTAATTGCTGGTCATGAAGGAGAATATACCATCGGAGCTGCTACAGTTGTGGTAGATGGCAAGCAATATCGGTCTAACCCAATCCGAATTAAGGTAGTGAAAGGAAATGCGGGGGCAAGGGGAAATTCCAATACTAATGGCGATGCTGTTGCCACAGCAAATGGTACAGATATTTCCAAAAGGATATTCATTCGCGCTGCAACAGATAAAACAAATGTATACCAGGGTCAGCAATTAGCGGTAACTTATAAATTGTATACCAATATTGATATTGTTGATAATGCATTGGATAAAATGCCTGATTTTAACGGTTTCTGGAGCCAGGAGATTAAAGTGAACATACAGAATGTGGAGTGGAGTACCGAAATCTACAAAGGAGCAAGGTATAATGTGGCTGTTCTAAAAAAAGTCATCCTTTTTCCAGAACGCTATGGCAGGCTGGCACTAGATCCATTAGCTATGACATTTATAGTAAGGCAGTCTGTGCCTTCCAACGACCCAATGGATCAGTTTTTTGGTGGCGCGGTTAAAGATGTAAAGTATCGGGTTAAGAGTTCGCCGGTAACTATCAACGTAAAGCCATTACCTGAAGCAGGTAAACCTGCCGATTACCAGGGTGCGGTGGGCAATTTCTCCATTAGTGCGACTGTTGATAAAACGTCAGTACGTGCTGATGAAGCAATAAATTACAACATTAAAGTATCAGGAACTGGAAACCTGAAATTGTTTAAGGCACCTCAGATTACCGTTCCTGCCGATATTGAGAAATATGATCCAAAGATCACAGATAATATTATAGAAAATTTAACAGGCGCGTCGGGAAGCAGGGAGTACAATTTTTTATTGATACCCAGACATGAAGGTAATTACACAATTCCACCATTAAAATTCTCCTATTTTAATCCTGTTAGCGGGAAATATGTGAGTTTAGCCACTTCTGACTTTGCTATTAAAGTTGCTAAAGGGGTTGGAGGAGCAAATGTAACAGCATTTACAGGTGCACAGGAGGAGATAAAGGAACTGGATAAAGACATCAGGTTCATTAAAACTTCAGGGGCTGATCTGGACAAAGAAGAAGATGAATTTTACGGATCTGGTCTATTCTATATACTACTATTTATGGGTCCAATCTCTTTTACAGTGGCAATGTTCTACAGAAGTTGGTACAGGGAAAGTAATAGTGATTTGGTAAAGGTAAGAAACAAAAATGCAAATAAAATAGCTGCCAGACATATGGCAAATGCGCAACGAGAACTGCTATCTGGTGATAAAAAGAAGTTCTATGAAGCAGTTTACAAAGGCTTGTATGGTTATTTAAGCGATAAATTTATTATCGAAGCGGCCAGCCTAAATAGGGAAAATATTACTGCTCAACTTCAGCAGAGAAATATTGGTCAGTTAATTATTGAACAGCTTCATGAAACATTGGAACTGTGTGAAATGGCCAGGTATGCGCCTTTGACTGCTTTATCTGAACAAGAAGTATTTGAAAAATCTAAACGTATTATTAATGACATTGAAAATGCGTAAGTTAATTATCCTGCTATTACTGGCGCCATTTATTTGTGCGGCCAGTGGAAAATCTGTTGCTCTTTTTAAAGATGCAAACACTGCTTATAGTAAGGGCCAGTATGAAGTTGCATTAAAGCTTTATCAGCAGTTATTAGATTCTGGTATTGTTGTTAAGGAGGTTTATTACAATCTTGGTAATGCCAATTATAAACTGAACAACTTTGCTCCTGCGATTCTCAACTACGAGAAAGCATATAAGTTAGCGCCCGGAGATGAAGACATTCAAGTGAACCTGCGTTTAGCTAATCTCAAGATAACAGATAAGATAGAAGCAGTACCCGAGTTTTTTTTAAAGAAGTGGTGGATAGGTTTTATCACTTCTCTAAGTTTACAGCTGTGGTCTGCATTGGGTGTTTTCTTATTTCTCCTGGGATTTGGGTTGATGATTGTATATCTTTTTTCCCTTCAACTAGCTATTAAAAGGACTTCATTTTATTCTGGTCTCACATTAATTCTAATTGGGCTAATCTTAATAGGTATTGCAAATGCGCAGGATAATTATTTTGAGCAACACAAGGAAGCCATTGTCTTCAATGGGGTGGTGAATGTTAAAAGCGCACCTAATGAAAAGCAAAAAACATTGTTTATTGTTCATGAGGGTACAAAAGTAAGAGTAATGGATAGCGTTAATGATTGGGTAAAGATAGAATTACCCAACGGAAATATCGGCTGGGTTGACGCTGTAGCATTGCAATTAATCTAGTATTTAAAACGGCCTAGAATAAAATATATTTGCTTATTCTGAAATCTTTTATAATTTAGTGGCAACCAATTATAAAACCAATGAACGATCTCTTTCCGTATGTCGTCAAATTATCGACAGCTGTTAAAAACCTAGGTTTCAGTTTTTCTATTAATCAACTTTTTATTGTGCGCTGATGTCAGCTACACTGTGTTCTTATTGCATATTTCTTTATTTTTTTAACCAAATATCCCCTCTATTATGTTCAAAAAAAATTACTTTTTAGTTTTATTGTCGCTATTTGGCCTTTTGCTGATCTGCCAAAGCTGCGCCAAGAAGGGAGCTGAGTTTAATGTCGTCGAGATGGCGCTGGATAAATCGGCGGTGGCATTAACACCAAATGGCAGTATTAGTGTAAACATTTCTAATGGAAATGGAAACTATACTGCAGTTTCAACTAATAATGATGTAGCAATTGCCAGGATCAGCGACAATGTGATTACCATTACGGCTACTACAAAGCAAGACAAGGCGAACGCTGTTATTGTCGTTACAGACAAAATGTTCAAAAGACAAAGTATCGATGTAGTTATTTCCAAGCTTTTTGAGATGACCTTGAGTACGACTGAAGCTGCAATGGAAGTAGGAGTGCCAGGTAAGAACGAGCTTACTATCAATATAAATACAGGTAATGCGGGCTATAAGACTGAGCTTCTCGAGAACTCGAGTCAATTCTTGGAGATCAATAATACAAAATTGGAATCTCATGCAAAGTTTACGGTTAAAGCCATTGCTCCTGGCACGGCAAAGGTTAAAGTGACAGATGCGCAAGGCAAACAAGCCTTGTTTACCGTTGTTGTAACCGCACCTTCTACACTGTTACTTTCAAAAAGCGATATCACTTTAACTGCTGTGCAAGGAACTGAAGATATTACAGTAACAAAAGGTAATGGCGACTATAAGGTTTCGGTTGCAAATCCACTGGTTGCTAAAGCTCAAATTAAGGGCGATGTGGTTAGTATTAAAGGAAAAATCAATGGAACAACCGTTGTTGTTATTGAAGATAAAAAAGGCCAAAAAGCAAATGTTAATGTTAAGGTTGATGGACCGGCTTTCGCTATGGACTTAAGCGATCAGTATTTCGGCTATGCCAACTTCAATGATATTGCAATTGTTGACGGATCAATAAAAACATTGAAGAAAGTAACGTTTGAGATGACCTGTAAAATTGATGGGTACCGTGGTCTACAGACTTTTATGGGTTTAGAGGGTCAGCTGCTCATTAGGGGTAAAAATGACGACTACCGACCCACACATCCATTACAAATTGTTGGTTTAGGAGATAAGATTACCCTGGAAAGTACCAAAAGTTTTAATCTAAATGAATGGATGAACATTGCTTTGGTCGTGGATTGCGATCAACAGAATGTTTCTGAGAAATACAAATTATACATTAATGGTGTTCAAGATATTCTGGTAGTCGCCCGCCAGGATGAAACACATTCCTCTATTAATTTGGCGTCAAGTAGAGACGGAGATAGGTTTGAAATTGGTCGTGCTTTTGGACAGGATTTTAGAGCAATGAAGGGAACTGTATCTGAAGCCAGAGTTTGGACCGTTGCACGAACTGCACAACAAATTAAGGATAATATGTGTGGCCTAACTTCTGGAACTAATATAGGGTTGCTTAGCAGGTGGAATTTCACTGCAGGAGCTGAAACGGGCTATATTCAAGATAGTAATGGCGGTAAATATGAGACCAACCTGATTTTGGCGAATGCAAAACTTGGAGATAATTACACACAGGTTAAAGCACCTAAAACCTTATTTGTGAGCAAAGGCTGTCCTAATTAAAATTATAATTCCCTTAATTTTCTATACCTAATATATTTGAAATGAAGATAATATCTAAATTACATATACTTTGCCTGATCTGCATCCTGATTATTTTATCCTGTAAGAAAACGGAGAATGTGATGCTGCCGAAAGATACCATCAGCAATGCTATAGCACCAGTTACGAAGTTGGTTGCAATGCCTACAACTGACGAGAACGAATTAGAACTGAGTTGGACTAATCCGGATGATGAGGCTTTAATGAAAGTCTCTATTAGCTACTCGCCATCAGAAGCTGGAATAAAATCCACGCCAAATCCAATAGTTGTGAATGCGACAAAGGGAAGTAACCAAAAGGTATCGATTATGGTGCCTACAAATACAAGATATATTATCAATGTAGTAGCTATTAACAGGGCTGGTGCAGTGTCTGCGGTAACCACAGTTCAAGCTACCCCTTTTTCAGCTAGCATCCCAGACTTGACACCTGTTTTCTTGAAGCGAGCAGATACTTTAATGTCGTCATTGGTAAAACTGTACCTTGATGGCAAGGCGAAGGACATTTGGACTTCCAACTATCCATACAAAACAGGATTTTGGGATGGTGCGGCGGTGATCTGGGGTCATGGTGGTGCATTTTCCGGATATGCGGCTTTTAAGGAAGCTTCAGAAGCATTTCCTGCTTATAAAAACAAAGTTGCTAACTTGTATGATGACAGGTTACTTATTGGAATCGACCAATTCAGAAATACTGCAAACAATAAGGCAGAGGCATATGCAGTTTACCCCGGTACTGGTGACGAGCGGTATTACGACGATAACCTCTGGGTGGGGATTGACATGATTGATTTATACATGTTAACAAAAAAACAAAACTATTTAACGCGGTCTAAGTTGGTTTGGAATTTTATTTTGACAGGCACAGATGATAAGATGGGAGGAGGCGTTTATTGGAAAGAGTATGGGAATTCCAAAAATACATGTTCTTCTGCACCTGCAGCTGTGTTGGCAGCTAAGTTATATCTTGCTACTAATGATCCTGCTTATTTAAAAAGTGCAAAAGATCTGTATGCATGGACTAAGAAAACCCTTCAGGATCCATCAGATTACTTGTATTGGGATAACGTTAGATTGTCTAATAATAATGATCCAAATTCAGCGCTAATAATTGCTAAAGACAAATACCCTTATAATGCTGGTCAGCCGATGCAGCTTGCTGCATTACTTTATAAGATAACAGGAGACAGCCAATATCTTATTGACGCGCAAAATATCGCTAAGTCTGCCTATAAGAAGTGGTTTATACCATTCAACTCTTACACTATAGGAGAATCATTTAGAATTCTAGAGCCCGGACATGTTTGGTTCCAAGCTATTATGTTTAGAGGATTTATCGAATTGTATAAGATTGATGGTGATAAAACGTATGTGAAGGCTTATCAAAAGACGATGGCAAATGCATGGCTTTCCAGTGCGAGAAATAAATCTACAGGGTTAATTAATGAGGACTTTAGAGGAGGCACTACGCAAGCAAATTTTGACATACTTCATCAGGGCGCATGTTTGGAAATGATTTCCAGATTGGCTTTGTTGGAGAAAGAAGGATTGTAATAATTTTTAAAAAGAAAGGGGCTGTATCGTGATTAATGGTACAGCCCTTTCTTTATTTAGTAACAGGATGACTAAACTAATCTATTTGGGGCTCATATTGACTTAAATAAACGGCTCAGTTTCGTACTCAGCTGATCAATTTAGCAAAGTGATTACAACCTAGAGATACCCTTTATTTAAATATAAGCGATGTGCAGTATGAAGATCATCGCCACTGTCACGATGAACAGTTTTTATAAGGTGATGCCGAGATGCAGCTTAATTGGTGATTTTCGCCAATATATTAACGGCAAGTTCCATGTCATGTTCAGTCAGTGAAGCAAATCCAAAACGTAGGCCATTATCATTGATATCATCTGCCTTTTGAAAAGTTGTCCCAATCAAAAAAAGGCCATTATGCGCGGCATCTGCAAGCACCTTATTTATTGGATATTGTTTCTTGAACCGCAACCAGATGGCCATACCACCTTGCGGCTTCGTGAATTCGACAGCATGACTTAATTTCCTGCTTATCAGATCACAAATAAAATTACACCGCTGTGCATACAATTTGTTTGATTTATTGATGTGTCTGCTGAGTTCTCCTTTGGTAATCATTTGCGCAAGCATATATTCTATAAAGGCATCGCCACGCAGGTCGATGAGCCGGCGCAAATGGATTGCCTTTTTTATAATGGGGGGTGCGGCGATAAGGTATCCAACTCTTACTGACGGCGCAATTAGCTTGGTAAATGACCCGATATAAATAATTTTGCCATTATGAGCCGCGCTGGCCAAGGGAAGTATGGGGCTGCTCTTATAATGAAAATCATAATCATAGTCATCTTCTATTACCAAAAAATCATATTGTTTAATCAGTCGGAGCAATCGTAGCCTGCGGCTAGAAGACATAGTTACTGTTGTAGGATGATGATGATGGGGAACTACATATAATAGTTTAATCGACTGTTTTTGTAGAATCTGTTCCAGCCGATCTACATCTATTCCGTTCTGATCTACAGGAATAGAAATAATATCTGCTCCTGCATTCGCCATAACTTCCGTAGCAAATACGTAATTAGGATTACTGACAACGACGCTATCACCCGGTCTCAACAGCACCATTGCTGCTATGTAAATGGCCATTTGCGCCCCACGGGTGATTACAATATCTGTTTTAGTGATATTAAGTCCCCTTGTTCCATTAAGGAAAATACTGACTGATTCCCGTAGAAGTTCTAAGCCACCTTCATCACGCAAAGCCGTTAGCTGCGCTATTTTTTGACTGCTCACTGGATTGCGATAGACCTGACTGATCTTTAAAAAGGGAGCAAGTCTTACGTCTGGGAACCCGTCATTAACCAAGATATCTCCGCTGGTGATTTTAATTACTTCAATTGTCGGGGCGATGATGCTCAAATATTTTAAATTTCTTGATTCAGTTGGAATAAAATGATTTTTAGGTTGAAATGATCTTGGTTTTATCATGGGTAATTCGGGCGTTATCAGGTAGCCTTTTCTGGGTACTGATTGAATCCATTCCTGAGATAAAAGCTCCTCATATGCCTTTATTATGGTTTTTCGATTTACTTTAAGCAACTCTGCCATTTGCCGGGTTCCTGGAAGATAAGTGCCTGGTGGAACCTTTCCCTCTTGTATCAAGCCAATCAGTCTATCAGTGATCTGCTTGTAAACAGGAATGTGTATATCTCGATCAGGAAAGATCAAGTTTTGGAAAGGCAGCATATTTAAATTATGGATTTTTAGTTGACAAGTGTATTATAAAAGTAAACTTTATAATGATAAATAACTGGACCATCTTATTTCAGTTAGCTGGTACCCAAAACATGAATTTAACTCCTGTAAATTTACCTTTTTAAAAATAGAACAAATGAAAAATTCGTCAGGTATTGCACAATTATTTCTACGTTTGGCGCTTGGGATTGGCTTTTTATTGCCTGTTATAGATAGGTTAGGTGCTTTAGGTACCGCTATCCTAACACTTGGTTTTGGCATAATGATGGGGATATTTTTGAGTATCAGTGCACCTTTCACTTACCCTGTTTTTATTTCACGGGGGCGGGCCTTGTCCTTTCAGGGATCGGCCATTATAAATGGAGTTTAGATGATCATATCGCAAATAAAAACGCATAAATTAAAAACAATTTTATGAATAGGTTAAAAATGAACGAAACGTTTCCTGAAAGCTATAAACTGCTTTGGGAAATAGATTCCCTGATCAAAAAGGCAGGGATACCACAGCTGTATTTAGAGTTAATTAAACTTAGAGCTTCCCAACTAAACGGCTGCGCTTATTGTTTAAACGTGCATAGCAATGATGCTATAAAACACGGAGAAGATTCCAAGCGTATATATGTGCTAAGTGCATGGCGCGAGGCAAAGGATTGGTTTAACGAAGAAGAACAGGTTATTTTACAGCTTACTGAAGAAATTACGCAGATCGGAAACCATGGGATCAGTGATGAGGTTTATAATAGATCCATCGAACTATTTGGCGAACAAAAAACAGGCTATCTGATCATGGCAGCGATCAATATCAATTCATGGAACAGGCTTGGAGTGGGTCTAAACATGCATCCAGTGAATAACAACTCTTAAATTAATGATAACATGCAGCATAGCAAAAACTAAAGCGGATGTCGATTTTTGTAAGGAAGCAATCTTGGAATTCCGTAAAAACTTAGATCGGTTATCGCATTATGAATTTATTACGAACCGGACCAATGATTTATGTTGACGACCTATCGTGATTAACGGTACAGCCCTTTCTTTATGTGGTAAACTTGCGGATTAACTTGTAGTTAGCTTTTGATGTAAGTATTTTACAAGGATATTTGACCAATTTCTAAATTTATTCATACCATTTTTAACGCCCAAGATCAATGTTTCTACAGGATAATTCTTTGCCAATATCGAATACAGGTTTTCCAGGCATTCATGTAACGTTTCAGGCTCATACTGATTCAAATAGCTATCTTCTTGATTGTCTATCCTATTCATCAGTTTGTTTAAAAAACTTTGGGGAGCATTTAGAATTAGGCCCGGAGCGTATAGCGATATGACTTGATAACCGATCTTTTCGTCGATATAATCAATCAGCCTTACGTAATTGCCTTCGCTTTCCAGTAGCGCTAAAGAAAATTCCGCTGCCTTGCTATCATAGTGAGCCATTTGTCTTGCATTTGCTAAAACCCTATTTCTCCAATGATTGAAATCATTATCAGAAGAACGATGGAGTGAAACAAATTGATAATCCAGGAAATCAGGACTTTTGAGTAAATGGCGCTTAAGAACTGCAGAAAGCTTCATTTCATCTCCATTTATCTTATATATCGCTACAAGTCTTTTATGGTATTCGAAATTGTAGTCATCATTGGAATTTTCCTTTATTTGTTCCAAACAATAAGCCTCAGCAGATTTGAAATCTTCCTCTACTATCAGCGTATCAATAAGTATAAGATTATAATTTAACGCATGCCTTATAGGCAAAAACAGGTGTTTATAACTTTTAAACTGATCGTTTAGGATCACTAATCTAAACACATGCTGTAGAAAGTAATCCCTGTCATAATGTGACGCAGACACTTTCTCTTCATAAATTACCACCATTAATTCTACTATTATGCTTTTTCTTTCCCTTTCGCTGGAAGTAAAAAGTGTTGAAATAAGCTCTAGATATTGTCGGTGCAATCCGAATTCCTTCAGAAATGCTTCTCTGGTAAAATAGTTTAAACTCTTTTTCCAGGCTTCGTTATCCCGTATTCTTGTGATGACTGTGCTAACATCTTCTATGATCTTTTTAATGTAGCTACTAATTCTTTTGCTGCTGGTACTAAGGCGCTCCTCATAAAAAATACAAACATCTATTATTGCGTTGAACTGTAAGAAATAAACTTCGTTAGTTGGCTGGGCATGATAACTTTCTAATATGCTCTTGTGAAGATCCGACCAAAGTTCAACAATTTTTTTAACCTCAGGAGCATCCGCTTTAGTCTTTTTGTTGATAACTGCCTTCAAGCAATTTTGAGTTTGATCAATAATTTCTTGTGGGGTATAATCTAAAGACTTATTAGAAAATTCATTTATAAAAGAGATGCCAATGTCTTTATG
>JANXVH010000040.1 GCA_025351765.1 Pedobacter sp. | reverse complement strand
CGGAGATTGTACATTGGTTTGATAATCTTTTATATCCGTATTGAAAGCACTTATATTAATAATTGCGCCTTTAGCTGGCTTTGTTTTAAAACCTAGTTCATAATGTTGTACATATTCTGGTTTTACTACAGCTAAAGATAGGTCAGCTTCGCCAGTACTGGTTAATGGCAAGCCACCTACGTTAACACCAACGGGTTTGTAAGCGGTAGAGAAGGTTCCATACACATTTAACTTAGTGGTAGGACGGTAGGATAAGGTAATGTTACCAGATAAGTTATTATTATCAGTACTGGTGTTGAATTTTTGATTGCTATATACAGCAGATTTAAGCGCAAGTAAGGCAGCATCAGATGTTTGCAAGCCGCCATAAGTTTGTCTATCGTAATCAACATCTTTTTTGTCATAAGTAAACCTTAAGCCCGGTAAAACATGAAAGTGTTCTAAAAACTCCCAGTCGGCCTGTGCAAATACAGCAGTACTCAATGATTTGATAGTTGAATTGGTTGAGATACCGTATCCATCTAATAAACCCGGTGTGGCATATCCTGCCTGAGCACCAGTGGCAGAAGTTTGCACAAATCTCCACTGATCTTTACCAACTTCCTCGGTTTGAGAGAGCCCTTTTAGATTTTGGCCCAGTATAAATACACCAATTACGCCACTTAATTTATCTGTAATATTGCCAGCATACCTAACCTCTTCAGAATATTGATCATGGCGTGAGTTTCCCTGAGATTTAGTTAGGGCAGATAACTCTGAGAAATCTCTGTCGTTAGTTGGATCCCAGTTCCAGAATCTCCAGGCCGTAGTAGAGGTCAATGTTCCATTGCCAATCTTATAGTCTACATTAGCAGATATACCGCCAATTGATTGGTCCTGTTTCCAGGGAGTGTTGGTGTTAATTTTTCTTGAAGCAGGATCAATTACAGGCTGTTGATACCCTAAGTCTGTAATAATTTTAGCATACTGGCGATACGCACTTCTTTCTGTAGTTGTAACACCCGCAATTACGAGTGGATGACCGGCAGGATGCTGAATGCTTACGTCACTACTTAGTAATACTTTTAATTTATCTGATGGTGTAAAATAAAGCTGGCCTTTAAAACCAAGGTTATTTTGCCCGCTGTATTTACGCTGTTCTCTGGTGTTCCAAATTGTACCGTCTCTTTGCGTACCTGATATTGATATTTTGGCGGCAAGATTTTTTGCAACCCCTCCTGAAACTGAGGTTTTAGCCTGTAAAAAATTATAGTTACCAACGCTTATCTCTACTTTTGCTGTTGGTGTTTGAGTTGGTTTTGTAGTGGTGATGTTAAATGCGCCGGCAGTTGTATTTTTACCAAACAAGGTGCCCTGGGGGCCACGTAAAATCTCGATTTGTTCAATGTCCAGGAAATCTGTAGAAGTGGCAGCTGGGCGGGCCTGATAAACCCCGTCTACATAAAAGCCTACTCCAGGATCAATACCATCGTTAGTCAATCCAAAAGTTGAGCCTAGCCCCCTAATGTTAAGGGTTGTATTTCTTGCATTCGAAGCATAGAGCTGAACCGAGGGTACAAGTTCTTTTAGGCGGTTAACGTTAAAGGCTCCAGCATTTTCTGCAGCTTGCCCTCCAATAACTGTTATTGCAATAGGCACATCCTGTAACACCTCCGATCGCCTTCTGGAGGTAACAACTATCTCATCTAATAATGCGCTTTCCACTAAAACTAAGTCTAAAGGAGTATCCTGAGCTTTTGTAATTTGAAAATCTTGTGGTTTGTAACCCACAGAACGTACTTGAAGGTAGAAGGGAAGCTCTTGTTTAGAATTGATAATGAAAACACCATTGTCATCTGCACTTACAGAAATATTAGTGCCTCTTATCAAGACTGTTGCACGAGGCAGGGATTCACCTTTAGTATTTTTTATTACCCCGGTAAATTTGGTTTGAGCAATAAGGGTTGAAGCCTGTAAAAAGAGAATTATTAGCGGAACTAATTTTATTACTTGTAGTAATCGTTTCATATAATGGTTTATCTTGTATAATAATTTTGTTAATGGACGTGTCTATTGTAAGCTTATTAAGTTGTTGAAATATCAACAACAGCGGTATCCTGTTATGGAGCTCATTTTAGTTGTAAAAGGCGAGTAAATGCAATTATTAAACATAATCTATAGAATTAGTGGGCAAATCTACTACGATTTTTGACATCTGCAAATTATTTGTTAAAATAAATTATAGGTCAGCAAAATCCAGATGCGTATAAGATGCCTGCAAGTTTTACCGTTGCCGCCAATGTATGCCTTGTAGATCGCAAATGCAAAAAGCCTCATATGAGGCTTTTTAAATCAAAAAATGGCTAATTGTTGCTAATTCAGCAACTCTTGCAGATCTCTGTCTGCTGTTGGAATTTTCTTTAGAAAGTCGTCAAATCCTGCTCCATCTTGTGAGCTGTACATTCCATAAGCATCAAGTATATAACCTATATGATGATCTTCGTCTTCTAATATGTACAATACGGAGTTATCTGCTGGATCTGAGTCTCCTTCAAAACGATAAGTTTTGATAATCGTAAGGTCTTCAGGGTTATAAATTTTATTGAAACCAACACCTTGCATCTTACCATGATCAGTCATTTTTATTTCGTTATCTAAACCTTTAAGCCTTAGCTTTTCGAGAATTTGGCTTAGCGTGTTCATTTCTACCGGACGTTCCATAATAATTTGTTTTTATTATTAACAATCATAAAAGAGAATGGTTTGATACAAAAAAATCAGCCCAACCAATAGGCCGGACTGATTATACGAGTTTCTTATTTAAAAAGAATTACAAAGCGAATGCTGTTTTGACCTGATCTACAAAATCAAGTTTTTCCCATGTAAACAATTCAACAGTAACCGTTTTTTCTTCACCGTTAGGTGTTCTGAATGTTTTAGTTACTGTTTCGGGCTTCCGGCCCATGTGCCCGTATGCCGCAGTTTCGCTGTAAATAGGGTTTCTTAGTTTTAAACGCTGTTCAATGAAGTAAGGACGCATGTCAAATAGGTCTTCCACAATTTTCGCTATCTCTCCGTCTGTTTTCCTTACTTTTCCTGTTCCGTAAGTATTGACATAGATACCCATTGGTTTTGCAACACCGATGGCATAACTTACCTGTACAAGAATCTCTTCTGCAACACCTGCTGCCACAAGGTTCTTGGCAATGTGACGGGTAGCATAAGCAGCACTCCTATCAACCTTGCTAGGATCTTTACCAGAAAAAGCACCACCACCATGGGCACCTTTGCCACCATATGTATCTACAATAATCTTACGGCCCGTAAGGCCAGTATCACCATGTGGACCACCAATTACAAATTTACCAGTAGGGTTAATGTGATATTCAATCTGGTCATTGAATAAGTGTGCATACTGAGGGTTTTTAGCAATGATCCTTGGAATCAAGATATCCACAAGATCTTTTTTGATCTTGGCAAGCATTATTGATTCTTCATCAAAATCATCATGCTGGGTGGAGATCACGATTGCGTCTATGCGGACAGGCTTATTGTTGTCATCATATTCTAGGGTTACCTGTGATTTTGCGTCAGGGCGTAAATAGCTAATCTCTGTATTTTCGCGTCTTAATGCCGCCAGTTCCTGTAACAATTTATGAGAAAGATCTAATGCAAGCGGCATATAGTCTTCAGTTTCATTAGTTGCATAACCAAACATCATTCCCTGATCGCCAGCTCCCTGCTCTTCTTTACTGCTTCGGTCTACACCCTGATTTATGTCCTGGCTTTGCTCATGTATGGCAGAAAGGATGCCACAAGAGTTAGCCTCAAACATATATTCGCTTTTAGTATAACCTATTTTTCTGATCACATCACGGGCGATCTGCTGAACATCCAAATAGGTTGTAGATCTAACCTCACCGGCTAAAATAACCTGACCGGTAGTTACCAGAGTTTCACAGGCAACTTTTGACTCGGCATCAAATGCTAGAAAGTTATCAATAAGTGCATCTGAGATTTGGTCAGCAATTTTATCTGGATGACCCTCAGAAACTGATTCGGATGTAAAAAGATATGACATTTTATATAATTTATTTTTCGGTTAAACAATTATACAAATGACCCTGATCCTGTAAAAAAAAACAGGTAGTAAAATGAAGTGTATGTAAATGTTAGCACTTTTTTTTACGTGGTTGCAATCCCGCTATAAAATAGCATCGCAAATCAGTCCACTTGACGCGGCTAAATTACTATATATATTAGAATTAGTCAAAAAATATCGATTATTTTGCGGAGTATTAAATAAACGGATTTGTCTAGATCAAACATTTTATTTGTTATTAATCCTATTTCAGGCGGGAAAAATAAGGCCAAAATCCCCGGGTTAATCGAGAAAACGCTTGACATATCAAAATTTACTGCAAATTATAGTTTTACAGAATATGCAGGCCACGCTTCAATAATAGCCGAAGAGGCAGCAAATAAGAGTTTCGATATTATTGTAGCTGTTGGAGGCGATGGAACGATTAATGAAGTTGCATCCATTGTTTTAAAACATAATAAGGTGCTTGGCATAATCCCTTTTGGATCAGGAAATGGTCTCGCCAGGTTTTTAAAGATTCCTTTAAAGCCATCCGCTGCAATTAACATTATAAATAATTACAACATTAGCACAATCGACAGCGGGCTTTTTAATGGCAAAGGGTTTTACAATATGGCGGGAATGGGTTTTGACGCCCACATTAGTTCAGTATTTGCAAGGGATAAATCTAGAGGGTTGACTGGGTATTTGAAGTTAGGGTTAAAGGAAGTGTTAAATTATAAAGCGCAAACCTATCAGCTCAATATAGATGGGATAGACTATACTTTCAAAGCTTTTATAATTAGTATAGCAAATTCATCTCAATATGGTAACAATGCGCACATAGCTCCATCTGCATCAGTTAAAGACGGGCTATTGGATGTTTGTATTGTGAAAGAATTTTCCATGTTTAAATTACCATTACTCGCTTATCAGATGATTAGTGCAGGCACAGATAACTCGAATATTGTAGAAATTATAAAAGGCAAAAACGTTAAGATAAGTAGGGTTGAGGAAGGGCCAATCCATATAGATGGAGAGCCTTTTTTTATGGGCAGGGAAATTGAAATATCAGTAGCGCCTTTATCGTTAAATATTATTGTTCCTAAATAAATGAGCATGAAATCCAAAAAAAAGACGTTAAGTGACCTTGGTGGGATCATGTATTCTACGGATCCTTCATTTTCTTACGAAAATGAGACTGAAAATGCCGACTTACCTATGGCAAATAACCAACAGGATTTAAGAGTAATGTTAGATAGAAAGAACAGGGGCGGAAAGGCCGTAACAGTAATTACTGGTTTTAAGAGCAGTGATGAAGAGATTGAGAAATTGGGAAAGATGCTTAAAACAAAATGTGGCGTGGGCGGATCATCAAAGTCTGGAGAGATATTAATTCAAGGGGATTTTAGAGATAAAATAGTTGATCTTCTTTTCAAAGAAGGATTTAAGGTAAAAAAGTCTGGAGGCTAATTTGGTAAGTAAAAACGCTGAGCAGCTTTAAACTTTGTGGAAAAGTGGAAAAAAAGCATTTTTTTTAAGTAAAAATTTGCATTTCAGTTTTTTTTTAGTTTTAATTGTGAAAGATTGTCTCAGCGATGAGGCAATCTTTTTTAATTATAATGTATTACAAACGGGGAGAAGCGGCAAATAAACGCATTGGATATATAACTATAATTTAATTTGGAATTTAAATCAAAGTTATAAATTTGTTATTGCAACAATTGTTTTGAGAGTCGTTGTGTGTATTACGGAATAATAATCTAATTTTAAAAAACAAAGTACTAAAAACTAAAAACTAAAAAAAAAATGGCAAACGCACCAAAACCAGCAACAGTAAAAAAAGAGAGCTCTTCTTCGGCTTCAAATTTATTTGCAACGTTAACTATTCCAATTTGTATCATCATTGGAATTTGTATCTACAAGTTTATCCTTGGAGATCCTACCAACTTTATTGATGATAATCCAGCAAATTTACCAAAAGTAGGTAACTACGGAGGTATGGCTTACAAGGGTGGTTTCATTGTTCCGGTTCTTATGGGTATGTTATTGATGGTACTCGTATTTTCTGTTGAACGTTTGATCGTAATTAGCAAAGCAACCGGAAAGGGAAGCTTAGATGCATTCGTGAAGAAAGTTCAGTCTTTTTTAAATTCTAATAACATCGAGGCGGCTGTGGCGGAATGCGACAAACAAGAAGGCTCTGTTGCTAACGTTATTAAATCTGGTTTGAAAAAATACCGTGAAATGGAAACTGAGGCAAACATGGACACAGAACAAAAATGTTTGGCTATTCAAAAAGATATTGAAGAAGCGACTACTCTTGAGATGCCAATGTTAGAGCAAAACTTAACGGTAATTGCAACTCTAGTATCAGTAGGTACATTAACAGGCCTATTAGGAACAGTAACAGGTATGATCAAGGCATTTGGTGGATTAGCTAACTCTGGAGCTCCAGATCAGGCTGCACTTGCAACTGGTATTTCTGAAGCACTAATCAATACCGCAACTGGTATCTCTACTTCAACTTTTGCAATTATCATGTATAATATCTTAACATCTAAGATTGATAAATTGACTTATGCAATTGATGAAGCAGGTTTCAGCATCATCCAAACTTACGCTAGTACGCATAAATAAAAAATAATGAATTTCTTTTTACCGGCTTTATGGAAAACCGGAAGAATTAACATCATTAGTAAAAACATAAGTAATTTTTAAAATTATGCCAAGAGCAAAGGTTCAAAGAAAGAGTACTGCGATTGATATGACGGCGATGTGCGACGTATCCTTCCTATTGCTTACTTTCTTTATATTAACAGCAACAGCACGTCAACCTGATCCTTTGGAGGTTAAGATTCCAACTTCTACGTACAAGTTTAAGGTACCGGATGTGGATATAGCCATATTGTCTATTGGAAAGGGAAAAGTTTTCTATGAAGTGATAGGAAAAGAAGTCAAGATGGCCACGCTTGACAAAATGGGCGAGCGTTATAAAATCAAATTTACTCCTGAGCAAAGGGAGCGTTTTGGAGTTGTAGGTGCGTTTGGAGTTCCAATCGCAAATCTTCCGGCTTTCATCGATATGAGTGCTGAAGACCGCACTAAATATGCTAAAACAACATTGGGTATTCCTGTGGATTCAACAAATAATCAGTTATCTGAATGGTTGTTGCAATCACGTAACTCAGTTGCGGAATTGCACCAGACACAGATGAGGGTTACAATAAAGGGTGATTCTGAAGAAGAATATCCTTTTGTTAAAAAGATCGTTGATATACTTCAGAAACAAAAAATTAACAAATTTAGTTTAATTACATCCACCGAATAAGGCGGTGCCAGATAAAAAAATACTATGGCAGAATTAGATACCTCCGGCGGGGGGGGCAAAAAAGGCGGTAAAGTAAGAACCAAGAAAGCAAGTACCAAAGTAGATTTAACTGCTATGGTTGATCTTGCATTCTTGTTGATCACTTTCTTTATGCTAACAACCTCCCTGTCAAAACCAATCGCGATGGATATCGCCAAACCGGATCAGGAAGATAACGATGTAAAGCTTGAATTGCGTGCTTCAGAAACGATGACAATTTTATTAGGTAAGAAAAACAAAATAGCTTGGTACATGGGTGAAGCGGGTAAAAGCCAGCCTAATATAGAAGGTTTTGCAGATATTAGAAAGTCTCTTATCAAGAACAAAGAAGATCTTATGAAAGCAAGAAGAAGGCAATTGATTGTAATCATTAAGCCTACTGACGGAGCTAATTACAAGAATTTCGTTGATATTATGGACGAGTTAAACATCGCTGGCATCAAGACTGCACCTGCAATCGATGATGTTTATATTCTGGATAGCGAGAAAGAAGCAATGAAAGCGGCCGGAATATTATAAATTATTAAAATTAAATTATTAAGCTATGTTTGGTTCAAAAATAGATTTATTAAATAAGGAATGGCTTGATGTTGTATTTACAGGCAAGAACAAAAGCTATGGAGCATATGAGCTTCGTCAGCAAAGTAGTTCTAATACTGCTAAATCATTACTAATAGCCTCTACAGTGTTTATACTGTTGTTCCTATCTCCAAAGATCGCATCCTTATTTAAGGGATCCGAGCCTGTGATAAAAGAAGAAAAACAGGTTGAGGTTGCGATTGCTACTCCTCCTCCAGTGAATCCGGAGACTCCGCCACCGCCACCGGTAGAGCCGCCACCTCCAAAACAAGATCAAATCAAATTTCCTCCTCCTATTGTTAAACCGGATAACTTGGTAAAGGAAGAAGATCCACCAACTATTGAGGATTTGAAAAAAGCAGATCCAGGGCAGAAGACAATGGAAGGTGATCCGGATGCAGATATTGTTATTGCTACTGCAGCTGGTGATGGGCCAAAACAGGCCGCAGTTGTTGAAGATACCAAGGTTTATGACTTTGTGAGTCTTGAGCAACAGCCGACTTTTCCAGGAGGTATGGATAAATTCTATGCTTATCTGAGGAAAGCTGTTAAGTATCCAGCGATGGCTCAGGAAAACAATATTCAAGGTAAAGTATTCCTTTCTTTTGTGGTAGAAAAGGATGGTAGCTTAACCGATATTAAAGTTGAACGTAAATTAGGTGGAGGAACAGATGAAGAAGCCGTAAGGGTTTTGAGAGCTAGTCCTAAATGGATACCTGGTGTGCAAAATAGTAAAAAGGTACGGGTTAAATATAACATCCCTATTAGTTTTACATTGGCACAATAGGAATGTTTAACATAAAATCATTTCAACAGAAATCGCCTCAACAGCGATTTCTGTTTATTTACAGCCTTGTGATGTTTGCTCTTTACCTGATTTTAGGCTTTGGTTTAATTCTGTGGAAGGACATGCCAATCAGTCTTGAAACGAAGTACAGAGTTTTATTGGGGCTGATTCTTATCGTTTATGGAGTGATCCGCTTTATTAGGTTGATCAATCAAAAAGAAGATTAGATGAGATATTTAACTTTTGCGCTTTTTCTTTTTCTATTCGTTGCGTGTAAGAATGAAAAAAGACCGATTAAGACTGATCCCGCCTTGCAGACAAGGACTTCTGGCCAGGTTAAAATTCTAGTAGATGAGTCCTTTTCTTCTATCATAGCAGGTCAAATCGCAGTTTTTAAAAGCGATTACAAGGATTCCAGATTCACCGTGATTACTGGTAGCGAAGGTAAAATTGTTCCTGCTTTTGTAAATGATAGTGTTAGGCTTATTGTATTATCACGCATGTTAACTCATGAAGAGGATACCACCTACAGAAGAAGAGGTATAGTCCCTAAAACATCGAGATTTGCGATTGACGGTATTGCCCTGATTACTCATTCGAATAATTTGGACTCTAATATAACAACCGAGCAAGTTTTAAATATACTAAAGGGTGATGCGAAAGACGGTAGGGCATTGGTTTTTGATAATCCCTATTCCAGTACGGTAAGGTATTTTATGACCCTTGCTGGGGTTAAAGAGTTGCCAAAAACCGGAGTTTATACTTTACATAACAATAATGAGGTAATCAAATACGTTGTAGAACATAAAAATTACATAGGTGTTGTTGGGGTAAACTGGTTACTGGCAAATAACTCCAGCATGAATGGTTATATTGGGAATGTAAGAACGATGGGTGTCAGGAACCTTAAGGGTAAAAAAGGTGATGATGCCTATTATAAGCCTATTCAGACGAATTTGATTAGCGGCATCTATCCATTCCTGAGAAACGTATATATCATTAACTGTGAGGGCCGCGATGGTTTGGGCACGGGGTTTGCAAACTGGTTAATGAGTCAGAGGGGACAATTAATTGTATTGAAATCAGGATTAGGTCCGCATAAAATGATGCCTAGAGAATTTAACTTGAAGAGTTCAAAGTAAATTTTATATTTGAAATACTAAAATTACATTTACAATTTGATGAGAGTTTAATATCTTCAGATTCGTAAATTAAGTAAAGATAAAAATAACGAACCAAGGAACTTTATAAAAAGAGTCCAATTAGAATTTAAACAAGAACCAATGAAAATGACAAAGAAAGCAATAGCCTTAAGTTTAGGTTTAGTAGTGATGGGTTCTGCCGCTTTTGCTCAAAGTTTAGCAGATGCAAAAAAGGCGATGGATGCCGAACAATATCAAAAAGCGACATCAATGCTAAAAGCGTTGGTCAAATCATCGGCAAAAGCCGAGAATTTTTTTAATCTTGGAGATGTATATCTTAGAAGAGACTATTTGGATTCTGCAAGAGCCGCATTTACTCAGGGTGTAACAGCTGATCCAAAATCACCTTTAAACTATGTGGGGTTGGGACATGCTGATCTTATTGCAAATAACCCCTCATCGGCTAAAACTAATTTTGATAAAGCAATAGAGGTGGCATCTAAGAAAGATCAAACCCCTTACTTGTACATAGGTAAGGCCTATTTGACTTTAGCTAAACCTGATTTTACAGCAGCACTTCCAAATTTGCAAAAAGCGGATGAACTTGATATTAGTGATAAAGATCCTGAAACATTTTTGGCACTAGGTGATTACTATGCCATGCAAAAAAAGAATTCTGAAGCGCTTCAGAAATACATGATGGCGTTGAGCATTAATCAGAATTTAAATAGAGCAACCGTTCAGATGGGCAGAATGTATAAAGAGAATCGCGCGTTTGTTGAAGCTGAAACTGAATTGAAAAATGTTGTAACAACTGATGCGAACTATGGCCCTGCTTATAGGGAGCTCGCTGAGCTTTATATGCAGTGGGCAAATCAGGAACCTCAAAACTTTGCTGCAAAAGCTGCAGATGCGTTAGCCAATTACAAAAAATACTTGGAGTTGACAGATAATTCATATGAATCCAGATTGCGTTACGCTCAGTTCTTATTTTATGCTAAAGACTTCCCTACGCTGGAAAAGGAAACTAGTGAATTGGCGGCTATGAATATGGAAGGTGCCAGCAAATTAGTTATTGCAAGGTTGAGAGGTTATTCTGCTTATGAAAACAAAAATTACCCTCAGAGCTTACAGTACATGAAGGAATTCTTTGCTGCTGTTAAAGATACTTCAAGGATTATCTCTGATGATTATTTGTACTTAGGTAAGGCTCAAATGCAAGCGAAAGATGATAGCTCAGCTTTAAAGAACATTATGAAATCTGTCACTATGGATTCTACGAAAGTAGAAGCATTAGCTGATGTAGCTCAATCATTCTATGATGCTAAGAATTATCGTATGGCTGCGTCAACTTATGAAACGGTTAATCGGTTAAATCCAAAAGGTAAGGGTGCTGGTTATAATCTTTTCAATGAAGGCAGAGCTGCTTATTTCTACTATGGTGAGGGATACGCTAAGAAAACTAATCCGTCAAAAGGAATTCTGGTAAAAGCTGATACTGCATTTGCACGATTATCAAGACAATCACCAGGTACCATCGAGAGTTATTTGTGGAGAGCACGTGTGAATAACTATTTAGATGATGGTGCCAACCAGACGGGGGCTAAGTTACCTTACTATCAACAATATTTGGATTCGGCTGAAGCTAGAGTTGCGAAAAAATTCAGTCCAGCCCCATCTCCAAAAACGATGATAGAAGCTTATAATAATATTGCTGGATTTGCTTATTACAAAGAGGATAAAGAAAAAGCAAAATTGTATTGGGAGAAAGCGTTAGTCATTGATCCGGCGAATGCGTTAGCATTAGAAGGAATTAAGTCTTTAACAGCCCCTGCTCCAAAAGTACCAGTTAAAAGAAAATAGTAAAAAATAATATAAAAGAAAAAGGCGGCTTGTTATGCTGCCTTTTTCTTTTATTTTTGTGATATAATATATCCATATGGAAACCAAAAGTGTAGCATTAGATTTTTTACCAATAATATTTCAAATTCTTGTAGCATTGGGATTTGTGGTAGTAACGCTTATTGCTACTCACTTTCTCGGACCAAAAAGAAAAACAGCTGATAAGTTAGCAACATTTGAGGCAGGAATTAAGGTGGTTGGAAATGCGCGTCAACCATTCTCTATTAAATACTTTCTGGTGGCTATACTTTTTGTATTATTTGATGTAGAGGTAATTTTCATGTACCCATGGGCAGTTAATTTTAGAGAATTAGGGATGAATGGAATGATAGAGATGTTTATTTTTATGGGAACCCTTTTGCTTGGTTTTATATACGTGTTAAAGAAAAAGGCGTTGGACTGGAATTAATCTATTTAGATTGTTTCTAAATGGTTGTTGTCTAATTCATTTGGCTTCAAAATATTGTAAATTTGTGGTTCATTCTTTATAGGAATGAGCCTTTTTCGTTTTGTATTATGAGTAACATCAATATAGTAGACGCGCCTCCAGGCATTGAAGGATCTGGTTTTTTTGCAAC
>JANXVH010000055.1 GCA_025351765.1 Pedobacter sp. | reverse complement strand
TCTTCCTGCACGCGGCATGGCTGGTTCAGAGTTGCCTCCATTGACCAATATTCCTTACTGCTGCCTCCCGTAGGAGTCTGGTCCGTGTCTCAGTACCAGTGTGGGGGGTCATCCTCTCAGATCCCCTAGTCATCGTCGCCTTGGTGGGCCGTTACCCCGCCAACTAGCTAATGACACGCATGCCCATCTTATTCCTATAAATATTTGATCATTATCCAATGCTGGACTGTGATTTTATGCGGTGTTAATCCGAATTTCTTCGGGCTATCCCCCTGAATAAGGTAGGTTGCATACGCGTTACGCACCCGTGCGCCACTTTTCGTTATCAGCAAGCTGACAACTATCGTTCGACTTGCATGTATTAGGCCTGCCGCTAGCGTTCATCCTGAGCCAGGATCAAACTCTCCATTGTAAAATGTGTTGTTTGAACGCTGACCATTCTTAACTTAATTAATAATAGTCTTTATTCTATTTGTATTGTCTGATAGAAATTAACTCTAAAATAATAGCACTGGTATCCATGTACTTTGAATCAGTACTTTCTTACCTCGCTACGCTATAAATGACATCTCTTTAATGAACTTAGCGGTATCGCCTCACGGGTCAACCTTTTATATCTATTAACATGATCCCTATGTTTTGGTATGGTCTTTATCATCCACACCGCTGTTTAAAATCACATCTTTTCAATCTTTATATACTTATCAAACTCCGTTCGATAAATCCCCGTTTTGTTGGGACTGCAAAGGTAAGAATCTTTTTGAATCTGCCAAGCTTTTTTTTATTATTTCTTGAAATCCTAAAATCCCTGAAATAAAACTCAACCACACCCCAATCCTTATCCCAAACCTATCAATGTACTAAACCCTAACTACAACCATTCCTCTTAATCCCTTTCCTTTGTAGCGGGTTGCAAAAGTAGAAAAAAAATCAACCCAACCAAAATATTATAACAATTAATAAATACACAAACCTTAACTGCCTTAATAACAATAAGAAAAAATTGAAAAATTAAAAACAAAATACCTAAAGGCTTGTTTAAATTTGCCATATTACCATAGTATTCTATTATTAATCCCTCCCACAACTATATTTTTCACGCGCCCAGCACAAATAACGGCTTAGGGTTCTGTTAGAGACTGAAACCTATTTAACAAGGGTTAAAACAATTTAACAGCGTTGAGACACTTATGACCATTGCATATATATATACCATTAACATGTAAAACTGCAATACAGCACTAGCTCTTTCAGTAAAAAATCTGCAAACACATAATAACCGATATCTTTTTTAGAATTGTGCTGAGTAGTGATGGGTAATAAACATTCATTTTTCAAGCCAATCGATTTAGGTTAGGATACTAAAGATTCGGTAGGGCTTCGATAGGAAATATGAGGTAATTAAATTTCAACAAGTACTTAACTAGGAGTTAACAGGTAGTTAATAGGGAATTTGTCCCTGTTACGTCCCTGTTAGCTCCCTGTTACCTCCCTATTACGTCCCTATTACATAAAACTCATTTATTAACCATAACCAATCTTGGTATTAACTTAAGCTTATGTTTATAAATTCATAAGATGTAAACATAAAAAAATAATGCTGGATTATCAACGCCAACTATTTTTGTATTTTGCACCAATCTTCAGTATCGGCATCACAGTTTTAAATAGTACTTTCTATAACTCATGAGCGAAAAAAAATCATTTTTTAAAAGCCGCAATGGCATATTTGCAATCATTGTAGTGCTCCTAGCCTCTGTTATGATCTGGAACGCTTATACACAGCCGGGCACAGAAAGCTTAAAAGGAAACTTTAACCAAGTAGCTTTTTTACGTAATGAGCAAAATACTGGCCCTATAATTAGGGTGTACGCTGTAACAGTAACGGACACTGCCTGGAAAGAAATGACTGATTATGGTAACTATATGCCTTACAACAAATATGGGAATACTAAGGTTTATTATTTCTTGCGCAATAAGCCTTATCCTATTGTTTTAAAATTGGGTAAAGTAAATTTCGATAAGGAATTTAATGCGCATTGCCTGGGCATGTATCAAAAGGATTTCCTTAGCCAAGTTACATTTCAAAAATATCCATAAGTGCTAATCGTTTCTTTACTGGCTTGATAGCTCACTTTACTATCGTTAAATTGGCGTATTTAATACAATGATTTTTAGCTACCGAACTGACATCATCATAAACCTCAATCTAAAGGAGCTGATATTCAGTTCCTCATTAAAAATTTACTGTGTTATTAAGTTCTAAAAGTTAATCTCCAGGATGGTATTCAAAGGGGAGCTGATCTCCAATTCTCTTTTTGCCCCAATAACCCTGTATGTAGAAACTCCTGTAATCTACATAGGTTCCTTTTTCGTCTATAACTGCACTTTTCATGAAAAGTTGCATAATAGAGCCATCTTTACCCATTTCTTTGGTTATTGCATCCTGCTTGGAAGAATCATCTGCAACAGCGGCAGCTTTAATGTTATGGTAAATATAGAGTCGTTGTTTAAACTTTAGTTCTACAAAATTACTGTCTATTGTAAAGAGGAATTGCTCCATATTAACTGGATTTGGATCCAGTGTTAAAGGTTCTGTTTTGTTGATGATGTTATAAGTTAAGAAACCTTCTTGCCTAGTTGTATTTAAATATAATGACCTCAGGTAGTGCATCAAAGATCCGTAATAAGCTTTTTTTCGGTTTATCCTCCATTCTGCTTGCTGATTTTCATCGCCTTGCATATTTTCAAAAATAGATTCGCCGTCATAACTCGTAATCCCTGTACCACTATTGAAACGGAAGTTTCTTAACAAATACCTGATCTTATAACCTAGATTTTTATTTTCTATAATTAGAAAGTCGCTGGTTGTTGCTTCAAGTAAGGTTTGTCTGGTACTAAATTCTAGCAAGTCAAGATTAGTAATTTTACAATTCTTAGCATTTTGAGACTCGCCAAGAAAATTTTTAATAAAGATTTTAATTTGTGCCGCACGCTGCGAATTATTGCCGATAACGACTTCTGCCAGGACGACCTGCTTTTCTGACAATGTAATATTTAATACGGCAGACTTATCCTGGATGAGTACATTCTCTTTAACTGATGCAAATCCAATCATATTAACCACGATCTGGTAGGTGCCCGGACTGATTTTTTGAAAAATGAAATTACCCAAACCATCAGTCTTGGTCATTTGTTTAGAGCCATCGATAAAAACAGTTGCAGATTCAATTGCTTTACCATCTACTGCTTTGACCATTCCTTTAATAGAAAAAAATGTTTGGGCCTGGGTAGCAAAAGAAAGAAAAACCAAAGTAAATAAGCAAAAAAATAATCTCATATCCTTATGTGAAATTGTAAAGAAAAGCCATTACAACTGCAGCAAAAAACGTGCTTAAAAAATTGACTAAATTGTTGCCCGCATTTCCTTTTCTTTCTAACCATGCGCCCAGAATTGAATCCATTAAATTACCCGACAAACCCGATAAGGTAACCAGCAAAGCAATTTTGTTAAAACCCGAAAATGCCAGCCCAACTAATAAAGAACCAATAAAACCAATCATTGTTCCCTCTAAGCTAACTACGCCATCTAAACCACGAAGGTCTTTCTTAAATGTAAGTACGTTAAAAAATTGGGTACCATATACGGTACCAAGTTCTGAAGACAATGTATCGCCAAGCGCCGCGGCTAAACTAGCGGCCATCATCATAAAAAATAGTGGAGCATGTACCGGATAAATCAAACTACATGCGGCCATAATAGCCGCCATACCACCATTTGCAAAAACCTGCCCAGCAGTTCTACCATTTAGGTGGCCGATGCCTGTCTCATATTTTGCTTTCATTTGCTTTTTGTGACTTGTAGCTATCACGCTTAAAATAAAAAACAACAACAATAAAAGAACACCTTTTAAATCTGCAGCCAGAAATACAAGAATACCAATTAAAGAAGCAAGTGCTGACGCCGCCGGAGTAAGTTTCTTTGTTTTTACACAAGCCACAATAGAAACCACCAACAATGCAACCAGAAAAACTTCCTTATAAGCCATTTGGAAGCCCTAAACCCGTCTAAGATCTGGCAACCAGTTTACGATGGACTTCTTTATTTGATCGGCAGAAAGTCCTTCCGCAATTGCTTTTTTAACAAGAGTAGGAAGTTCATTGTCAGATGCGAAACGCAATGCTGCTATTTTGCCGAAGGAAAGCTGGTCTTCAATTAGTTCAAATCTTTCTTTAGTGAGCACATAATATCGAAACCTCATTTCTAAAACTATAATTCTGTTTTGCCCAATTATCGCATAATGTTGCCTTAGCATAAAAGAAAGCCAACCTAGTAGGAACAACAATGCAGCAATAAAAGTCCAGATCAATTGATTCTCTCCCGAAAATACTTGGTAAATAGCAAATGAAAGTAGAAACACTAAAATTGGGTAGAAAACAAAATGGTGGGGGGTGTAAAAACGGGCGTGGTTCTTATAGTTTTGCATTACAGTTAATGTTTTGTTAAAGTTAGGGCTAATATAGATTATATCAACAGATGCAAGCCCTTTTTGATTTAAAAAAACCCGGAAGATCATCTCCCGGGCTTCTTCCCTTTCCCACTATTCCGTCTCACGTGTGTAATCAACCTCACTCCCTCATTTCAAATCAATCGTCGTCTCACCCGCTTCTGTTTAACAAACGATAGAATTGCATAAACAGATGTGACGAGATAAAGCGTTTACTTTTCAATGACACAGGTTATATGTGCTGCATTTTATTTGTTAAATAATGTTAACTGCCAAACTGATTATGTAGCTTTTACATAGCTTAGCATCCTACTATTTTAATTGACGTTGTCGTAATATTACTTATCTTTGCAGAATGTTTAAAATTAAACACATAACACTATTAAGTTTCACCATCATTGCGCTTACCATTGCAGGCTGTAAAAGTCAGTTTGAAAAAATCAGGTCAAGTAATGATATTGCTAAAAAAAATCAGGAAGCAATGCGTCTTTATAATAAGAAGAGCTATAGCAAAGCTTTAATCTTATTTGAAGACCTATCACAAAAATACAGGGGAAGAGACGGTGCACAACAGTTAAACTACTATTATGCAATGACCCTTTATAAGTTAAAGGATTACACCACTGCCAGGTACCAATTTAAGGTATTTGCAGACACCTACCCTACTAGTGAGTATGCAGAAGAATGCCGCTACATGAGCGCTTATTGCTACTATCTGGAATCACCAGAGCCTAGTTTGGATCAGGAAAACACCTACAAAGCAATTGATGCACTTCAACTTTTTATTAACTTCTATCCAAAAAGTGAACGTGCAGTTGAAGCCACCAAATACATAGCAATTTTGCGCGCGAAGCTAGAAGATAAAGCATTTGCTAATGCGAAGATGTATTATGAGCTTGGAGGTTATGACATTACAAATTACAAATCTGCAGTAATTGCGTTAAAAAATGCGCAGATTGAGTTCCCTGATATTAAGTATGCCGAGGAAATGGACCTATTGATTGTAAAATCTCAGTATGCTTATGCTAAGAATAGTACAGAGGAGCGCCAGGAAGACAGGTTTAACGAAGCAATCACTTATGCAAACGAGTTTATTGAATCTCATCCAAAGAGTGCGCAACTTGCGGAAGCAAATCTTCTTAAAAAAGAAAGTGAAGCTGGAATAGCAACTGTAAAAAACTATTTTTCTACTCAAACTACACTTAACGAGAAATATAAAGCTCAGCTTTCTAAAGAATCAAAAAATAAAAGAGATACGACTATTAAAACCCCAATAAAATAATGAATACGAATAAACCTGCAATTCCAAATACTACGGTTACGAGAAATGTTAATGATCTTGATCAGAAAACAGGCAACATCTATGAGTCTTTAGTAATTATTTCTAAAAGGGCTAACCAAATTTCAAATAATATGAAAGAAGAATTACATGGCAAATTAGCCGAGTTTGCTTCTTCGAATGATAATTTGGAAGAGATCTTTGAAAACAGGGAACAAATTGAAATCAGCAAGCATTATGAGCGTATGCCTAAGCCTAGCCTTATAGCTGTTGATGAGTTCCTTAATGATAAAATTTATCATAGAAATCCTGCTAAAGAGCAACAATAACACCTTGCATTGGATTAGATTGCATATATGCATTAATAACCATGCTAAAAGATAAAAAAATATTATTGGGCGTTTGCGGCAGCATTGCAGCTTACAAAGCAGCAACCTTAGTTAGGCTGCTTATCAAGGCTGGTGCAAACGTTAAAATAATTCTCACTGCCGATGCGGCGAATTTCATCACACCGCTCACGCTTGCCACCCTTTCAAAAAATCCGGTATATACACAATACTTCGAAGCAGAAACGGGTGTTTGGAGTAACCACGTTGAATTGGGATTATGGGCTGATTATATGATACTTGCTCCTGCAAGTGCAAATACGATTGCCAAAATGGCAAACGGTTTATGTGACAATCTCCTAACAGCTGTTTATCTTTCTGCAAAGTGCCCAGTCTTCTTTGCGCCTGCTATGGATTTGGATATGTGGAAACATGAAAGCACCCATCAAAATGTAGAAACACTCCTATCTTACGGAAACATATTGATCTCTCCAGGAACTGGCGAACTCGCTAGTGGCTTATACGGAGAAGGAAGAATGGCCGAGCCTGATGAAATTGTAAATGATTTAACAGCGTGGATAGGCAAAGGATTACCATTACTTGGAAAAAAGGTTTTGGTTACTGCCGGCCCAACTTACGAAGCAATTGATCCAGTTCGTTTTATAGGGAATCACTCGACAGGGAAAATGGGCTTTGCAATTGCACATGAATTTATGAGGTTGGGTGCAGATGTAACGCTGATAAGTGGGCCAACGGCAGAAAAAAGTGAATCAGGAATAAAACGGATTGATGTGGTAAGTGCCGCACAAATGCTAGGGGCTTGCAAAAAAGAATTTCCCGATGCCAACATTACCGTAATGGCAGCGGCAGTTGCTGATTATACACCTCGTATCATAGAAGAACAGAAAATAAAAAAATCTGCCGAAGAGTTTAGTCTTGATTTGAAGAAAACTGAAGACATATTGGCTATCCTAGGTACGCTAAAAGCACCCGGACAGCTACTTATTGGCTTTGCATTGGAGACTAATAATGAGGAAGAGCATGCAATAGCTAAACTGAAGAAAAAAAATCTCGACTTTATTGTCCTGAATTCCTTAAATGATAAGGGAGCTGGCTTTAAATTAGAAACAAATAAAATCACTATCTTTAATAAGGCATTTGAAAAGAAGGTCTTTGGAGTTAAATCCAAAATTGACGTTGCTAAAGACATCTGTGCTGAGGCGTTAAAGATTGTTTCCCTATGAAATATTACTGCGCTTTTATTTTCTTATTGACATTTTGTATTCCTGCTGGATTAAAAGCCCAGGAACTAAATGCCAAAGTACAGATATTGGCACCTACCGTACCAAATATTGACAAAAGGAACCTTGAAGTACTGCAAAAAAACATTAGAGAATTTCTGAATAATAATAAATGGAGTAATGAGAATTATTCTCCGCAGGAAAGAATTGAATGTAATTTCGTAATAACCATTACTGAATGGGACGGCAACTCTTCCTATAAAGCAGAAGCCCAAATACAGTCTAGCAGACCAGTTTATGGTTCTGCTTACAATAGCACATTATTGAATTTAAGCGATAAAGATTTTAATTTCAATTATACAGAAGGCCAGTCATTAGACTTTTCAGATCAGAATTACCTATCAAACCTAAGTTCCTTATTGGGCTTTTATGCCTATACAATAATTGGCCTTGATAAAGATAGTTTTAGTCTGCTAGGAGGAACTATATACTATAAAAAAGCATGGACGCTGCTTAATAATGCCCAAGTATCTGCAAATAAAGGATGGAAGGCTTTTGATGGATTAAGGAACCGTTACTGGCTCAATGAAAACTTGTTAAATAAAGGATTTGAAGAGCTAAGGGTATTTATATATGATTATCATTTTAATGGCCTAGACAGATTACAGGATAATACCAGAAGGGGGGTGAAGAAAATGATTACCCTTATTAGTGGTTTAAAACAAATGGATAAACAAAAGCTGGGTTCTATATTCCCAAACTTCTATTTTGCCAGTAAAGCAGATGAAATGGTAAATATTTTTTCAATAGCTACAGGAGACCCGTCTGACCGCCTTAAGGCATATAACCTTTTAATTGAGGTAGATCCTGCAAATATTAATAAATATGAAGCTTTGAAAAAAGCCCCTATGCCTATAAATCAAGACAATAAAAACAATTAGTCGGCTATTATGCTACAAAAACTCACTATCCGGAATTATGCGTTGATCGACAGTGTTGATCTTGAACTTGATAAAGGTTTAAATATCATTACCGGAGAAACCGGTGCAGGAAAATCAATTATGCTTGGCGCATTGTCTCTCATACTAGGGCAGCGTGCTGAAACTAAATACTTTTATAATCAGGATAAAAAGTGCATAATTGAGGGGCAATTTAGCTTATCGGATGATTCCTTAAAGATGTTTTTTGAGGAAAATGATGTAGATTTCTACCAGGAAACAACACTAAGACGGGAGATTTCCACAGATGGGAAATCAAGAGCTTTCATAAACGACACCCCTGTTAACCTTGCTGTAATGAAGGCCACAGGCGAACAATTAATCGACATACATTCGCAGCATGCAACACTTGAAATAAATGATCCGGCATTCCAACTGTTGGTAGTTGATACTGTTGCTAATCATGCTGTTTTATTGGGCAACTACCGTAGTCTTTTCAAATCCTACAAAAAGGCTCAACAACAGCTCGCTTTAATGAAGTTCGCAGCCGATGAAGCCCGAAACAAACAAGATTACGAACAATTCCTTTTCAATGAACTGGAGGCTGCCTCAATAAAGGAAGAAGAACAGGAAAAACTGGAAGCAGATCTTGAATTACTCAATAATTCAGAAAGTATTAAACGGAGTCTGCTTATTGCAGCGCAGCTACTGGACAGTCAGGAATCTGCAGCTACCTCATTGATAAAGGAAAGCGTTAGTCAGTTGCAAACAATTGAGCGTTATAATGCGAATTACTTATCCTTAAACGAAAGACTTAGATCGGTATTAATTGAGGTAAAAGATATTGCGACAGAAATTGCTACCCTTGAAGAAGATATGGTATTTAACCCAAGCAGGATATCAGAGTTCAATAGTAGATTAGATACAATTTATGCGCTACAACAAAAACATAAAGTAAATACAACTGTTGAATTAATTGACGTACAGTTAAAGCTATCTGACAGTCTGAATGCGCTCTTAACCAGTGATGAGGCGATTTTGAAACTGGAGAAGCAATTGATTGAGATGATTGAAAAGCTTGAAAAAATGGCTACCATACTTTCCGATAATAGAAAACTATCCATTAAAAAAACAGAGGAACAGGTTGGGGCTGTATTGATAAATACCGGCATGCCTAATGCGAAGATTAAATTAGAGCAGCATGTAATCGCCGAATTTAATAAGGATGGTAAAGACGTAATAAATTTGCTTTTTTCAGCAAATAGCGGTCAGCCGCCTGCTCCTGTTGGCAAAGTTGCTTCAGGGGGTGAATTGTCCAGGCTAATGCTTTCTATAAAATCCATACTTGCCAAACACACTGCACTTCCTACATTGATATTCGATGAAATAGATACTGGCATATCAGGCGAAACAGCAGTACGAGTAGGAAATGTTATCGGCGAACTTGAGCAAAATATGCAGGTAATCTGCATTACCCATTTACCACAGATTGCTGCAAAAGGTAATGCGCATTATTTTGTTTACAAGGAAGAAGGTAACCAGCGCACAACAACAGGTATTAGAAAGCTACAAGCGAACGAAAGAGTGGCAATTATAGCAGAAATGCTGAGCGGTAAAAACCCAGGGAATTCTGCCTTTCAAAACGCAAAAGACCTCCTAACAGCAAGCTAATTCTTTATAGATCGTTTCCTTAAATCTTTCATATTTTTCTTACTTTCGACAAATTAACAAAAGCATAACAAAACCAACATATATGTACAATTTATTAAAAGGTAAGCGTGGTATCATTACCGGTGCCCTAGACCAAAATTCCATTGCATGGAAAGTAGCCGAAAAAGCGCATGAAGAAGGAGCTACATTTGTTTTAACTAATGCTCCCATTGCCATGAGAATGGGAGAGATTAATACACTTGCAGAAAAAACAGGTTCGCAAATTATCCCTGCTGACGCTACCAATGTCGAAGAACTTACCAACCTGTTTACACAATCTCAGGAGATATTAGGTGGGAAAATTGATTTTGTTTTACATTCTATAGGTATGAGTGTTAACATACGGAAGAAGATACCTTATACTGAATCCAATTACGATTATTTTATGAAGGGTATTGACGTATCTGCATTGTCGCTTCATAAAATGCTTGCAGTAGCTAAAAAACTGGATGCGATTAACGAAGGTGGTTCTGTTGTAGCATTGACCTATATGGCGGCTCAGAGAACTTATCCATTCTATACTGACATGGCTGATATTAAAGCAATGTTGGAATCAATAGCAAGAAGCTTCGGTTATCACTATGGAATAGATAAAAAGGTTCGTATTAATACAGTTTCTCAGTCGCCCACTAAAACAACAGCTGGTACAGGTATTAAAGGCTTTGGCGATTTTTACGATTTCGCAAACTCAGTTGCACCCCTTGGTAACGCAGACGCGGCATCTTGTGCTGATTACTGCATCACATTATTCTCTGACCTAACACGCATGGTAACCATGCAGAACCTTTTCCATGATGGTGGCTATTCATCTACCGGAGTTAGTGATGATGTAATGAAAAGACTAGGTGTTGATTCTGAAGTATAAAAAACAACCTTTATATTATCTAAGAATAATCATTGATCCCGACTTCAAAAACCGGGATTTTTCTTTTGCGGGCATCGCTTATTTCGTTACATTAGTATAATGATCCGTCATCTATTAATGCTTTTTGTTCTAACCGGTTTGTCTTTTTATTGTTATGGTCAGGAATCTTATTCCATAACAGGAACAATTAAAGATAAAAAGGGCGAAACATTGCCCGGTGCAGCCATTTATCTTAGCGGATATAAGATTTCAACAGTTGCTAATAATGAAGGTAGGTTTACACTGGGGAATTTAAAGGCCGGCAATTATGATGTTTTAGTGCAGGTAATTGGATTTCTGCCTCAAACAAAGAATGTGATTGTTTTCGATAAATCGGTAAACATCGAAATTGTACTTAAAGAAAATATAACTCAGTTAAGCGAGGTTGAAATCAAAGCGGACCCCAATCGGGGCTACTATCTCAACCTATTTAAGAAATCATTTATAGGCGGAACGCCAAACGCAGAGCAATGTACCATTCTAAATCCTGAAGTGATCCAAACGGATTACGATAAAGAGACCAAAATATTAACCGTTACCGCAACTGATTTTTTAATAATTGAGAACAAAGCATTGGGCTACCGCATCAAATACTTGCTTACCTATTTTGAGAATGACAGTCGTGAAAACGTGCTCTTCTATGCAGGACATCCACATTTTGAGGAAATGGAAAAATCTAACTCGAAAAGAAAGCGGTATAGCAAATTGCGGGAAGAGGCCTATTTAGGCTCCTCACAACATTTTTTTAATTCTCTGTATCATCACCGTACTAAAGAAGATGGATTTATTATCAATAAAGTGGCTAAAACACTAAATAAAGACCGTCCGGCAGATGATGTGATCAATGCCAATTTAAAACGCTTTATAAACCCCTACACCCGCGGCGCGCGGGTATCTGACAAACCTACAGATTCTCTAAAATACTGGAGAGAAAAAAAGAATGAACCTTTAATGTCGTCAGTTTTAAATAGATCCGAAGTATTGATCGATACTTTGGTAAAAGATATGTTTAGTGATGTAAAATCTATCAACTATAAGGATGCTCTTTATATCATTTATACTAAAGAGAAAGAATCAAAAGAATACACACAGTTTTCAGGCCATAGCGTAACCAGACCAAAAGATATCCCAAACTTTCAAATCTCCGTTGTTTATCAGCTCCTTAGGCCGGCTAGCTTTTATGAAAACGGCAGTGTATTTGATCCCAGATCACTTTTATATGAGGGATTTTGGGCGTATGAAAAGGTAGCTGATATGGTGCCGATGGACTATATCCCTGAATTAAATAAACAATAGTTTTCTATAAAAATACTAATATTATTAGTATTTTTATAGATGAACTTTAGCAAGGATCTTCCAGAAAATTACCATAAGGGCCGTGGTGCTCAATTTAATCCACACAATAGGTTCTCAAGAAATGATTACGTTAAAGAACATGATGAGGGAATAGACGATTGGGAGGATGAGCCGCAGAAGACTACATTTATACTTGGGCAAGCAAAATCTATAGTAAATAAAGTAGACAGTCCCGATGTTGGTATGGCATATTCGCTAAATCCATATCAGGGATGTGAACATGGCTGCACCTATTGTTACGCAAGAAATGCACATGAGTATTGGGGGTTTAGCGCTGGACTTGATTTTGAGCGGAAGATCATCGTAAAAACTGACGCTCCGGAATTATTTAAGAAGTTTCTTGAACGTAAAGGATGGGATGCAAGTACCATATCCCTTTCTGGCAATACCGACTGTTACCAACCTGCGGAGCGGAAATTCAAAATAACCAAGCATCTGCTTGAAATTGCCCTGGAATATAAGCAGCCAATAGGAATGATTACAAAAAATTCGTTGATATTGAGAGACCTAGATATACTAAAGGAAATGGCCAATTTTAACTTATGTATGGTTTATATATCCATTAATAGTTTAAATGAACAATTAAGATCTAAGATGGAGCCCAGAACAGCTACTGCCAAACAGCGCTTAAAAATTGTGGAAGAGTTAAGTAAAGCGGGAATTCCGGTGGGAGTTATGGTTGCACCGTTAGTACCAGGCTTGAGTGATCATGAAATTCCTTCTATTTTAAAAGCAATTGCAAACGCTGGCGCTATCGCAGCTGGATATACCGTAGTAAGACTTAACGGAGCAATAGGAAGTATATTTGAAGATTGGTTAAAGAAAAACTATCCAGATAGGTTTGAGAAGGTATGGCATTTGATCCAGTCTTGTCATAGAGGTAACGTCAACGACACTAGGTTTGGCGATAGAATGCGTGGAGACGGAAACATTGCACAACTGATTAATGACAATTTTAAGCTTCACTGCAGATTGAATCACCTTAATGAAAAAAAAACCGAGCTAGACCATACTCTTTTTAAAGTACCAAAAGTCCAACTCAGCTTATTTTAGATTTATATATGGATATTATTCTACACTTCCACCTTCTTTTTTCTTCTTTTTACCAGGGCTTCTATTCTCAACCACAATCAAATCATTCTCTTTATCGTAATCAATCTCAAGTGTATCGCCGTCATGAATCTCTCCTTTAAGGATTTCTTCTGCGATTGGATCTTCCAGGTATTTCTGAATAGCCCTTTTCAATGGCCTAGCGCCAAAATTGCTGTCAAAACCCTTATCCGCAATAAAATCTTTTGCCTTATCAGTTAGCTTCACTTCGTAACCCAAGTTATGGACACGGCCAAATAAAGATTTCAATTCAATATCGATAATTTTAAAGATCTCTTCTCTTCCTAAACTATTGAACACTACTACATCGTCAACACGATTTAAAAACTCTGGAGCAAACGCACGTTTTAAAGCGCTCTCGATCACACCTCTCGAGTGCGAATCAACCTGATTAACTTTAGCAGTTGTAGAGAAACCTACGCCCTGTCCAAAATCCTTTAATTGACGCGCGCCGATATTAGAGGTCATGATAATAATCGTGTTTCTAAAATCTACTTTTCTACCCAAGCTGTCCGTAAGCTGCCCTTCATCTAATACTTGCAATAAAATATTGAATACATCAGGGTGGGCCTTTTCAATCTCATCAAGCAATATTACTGCATAAGGTTTGCGGCGAACTTTTTCAGTAAGCTGCCCACCTTCCTCATATCCTACGTAACCTGGAGGCGCACCAACTAAACGTGATACTGCAAATTTCTCCATGTACTCACTCATATCTATCTGGATCAGTGAATCATCACTATCAAACATAAAACGCGCAAGTTCTTTAGCTAGCTCTGTCTTACCCACACCGGTAGGCCCTAAGAATATGAATGAACCAATTGGTTTTTTAGGGTCTTTTAACCCTGCCCTAGTGCGTTGAATTGCTTTAGTTAATTTCTTGATGGCATCATCCTGACCAATAATCTTTTCCGCAACAGTTTCATACATATTTAACAACTTGATGCTGTCTGTCTGTCCTACACGCTGTAAAGGAATACCGGTCATCATAGATACCACTTCAGCCACATTATCTTCAGAAACCGTATATCTTTTTGCTTTAGTCTCGTTTTCCCATGCTGCTTTTGCACGTTCTAATTCTTCTAGTAAGTTCTTTTCAGTATCTCTTAATTTAGCGGCCTCTTCATATTTCTGACTTTTAACTACTTTATTCTTTTCAAGTTTGATTTCTTCAATCTTACTTTCAATTTCTATGATGTTTTCAGGAACATGGATATTTGTTAAGTGCACCCTCGAACCTGCTTCATCTAAAGCATCGATAGCCTTATCCGGCAAAAACCTATCAGTAATATACCTGGAGGTAAGTGCCACACAAGCATTAATAGCTTCATCAGTGTAAGTTACACCGTGGTGATCTTCATATTTCTCTTTAATTCGGTTAAGGATTTCAATCGTTTCATCAGGAGTAGCCGGCTCAATCATTACCTTTTGGAAACGACGATCCAGTGCGCCATCTTTTTCTATGTACTGACGGTATTCATCAAGCGTGGTTGCACCAATACATTGTATCTCTCCCCTTGCTAATGCAGGTTTAAACATATTTGACGCATCCAGAGATCCGGATGCCCCACCCGCCCCTACTATGGTATGGATCTCATCAATAAACAAGATTACATCCGTAGATTTCTCAAGCTCATTCATCACAGCTTTCATGCGCTCTTCAAACTGTCCGCGGTATTTAGTTCCAGCAACTAATGAAGCCAAATCAAGTGTAACCACACGTTTGTTAAAAAGTACTCTTGAAACTTTGCGTTGTACGATCCTTAATGCCAATCCTTCTGCAATTGCAGATTTACCAACACCAGGTTCACCAATTAAGATGGGATTATTTTTTTTACGACGGGACAAAATTTGAGACACACGCTCTATTTCTTTCTCACGACCAACAATCGGATCCAGTTTTCCATCTTCAGCCGCTTTAGTCAAATCCCTGCCAAAATTATCCAGAACGGGAGTTTTCGACTTAATATCTGATACTTTTTTAGGACTGCTGAATGTTTCATCCTCACGGTAATCATCATCACCTGTAGAAGAACTGTTTTGCGGGTCATCTCTGAAACCATTTTTATTCACCTCAACCTCCTGTTTAAAGACTTCGTAATTAATGCTGTATTGCAGAAGTATTTGAGAAGCAATATTATCGTCATCTCTCAAAATGGACAACAACAAATGCTCAGTACCAATTAAGTCACTCTTGAATATTTTAGCTTCTAAATAGGTAATCTTTAATACCTTTTCAGCTTGCTTCGTTAAAGGAATATTTCCAAGATTTACAGTAACGCTGGAAGTCCCTCTTACTGAATCTTCTATTGATCTGCGAAGCTTTGAAGTATCAACCCCTAATGATTTTAATATTTTGATGGCCATGCCGTCGCCTTCGCGAATTAGGCCTAACAACAGATGTTCTGCGCCTATATAATCGTGACCTAATCTCAGGGCTTCTTCCCTGCTAAAAGATATCACGTCTTTTACTTGTGGAGAAAATTTCGCTTCCATATATACCTTTCTAAATCCGGAATGCTCTAAACTATAAAATTTGTTTTATAAATGCACCCCTGATTTTTTTAATTTATCAACAATTACGCCATCCAATGCTAAATAGATGCAGCGACTGCCGTAATTTCATAAATGTTACTAATTTTTGACTTATTTACTGATATTTGCCGTCTAACAAGCAATTATGTCAGACGAAAAAATAATCTTTTCTATGGCGGGGGTAAACAAGATTTATCCACCCCAAAAACAAGTTTTAAAGAACATATACCTCTCCTTTTTCTACGGAGCAAAAATTGGCGTAATTGGTCTTAATGGATCAGGAAAATCATCCCTTTTAAAGATTATTGCCGGACTTGATAAATCTTTCCAAGGCGAGGTGGTTTTCTCTCCCGGATTTACTGTGGGTTATCTTGCCCAGGAGCCTGAACTTGATGAAAATAAAACCGTAAGAGAAATTGTTGAAGAAGGCGTTGCCGAGATCACTGTCATCTTAAAAGAGTATGAATCTATAAATGAACAATTCGGACTTCCTGAAGTGTATGAGAATGCCGATGCCATGGATAAGTTAATGGCAAAACAAGGAGAACTTCAAGATAAAATTGATGCTTTAAATGCCTGGGAACTAGACAATAAACTGGAACGTGCAATGGACGCATTGCGCTGCCCTGATCCTGAAACCAAAATTAGCGTATTATCTGGAGGTGAACGAAGGCGCGTTGCCATGTGCAGACTATTGCTTCAGGAACCGGACGTTTTACTACTGGATGAGCCTACCAATCACCTTGATGCGGAAAGTATTGACTGGCTTGAACAGTTTTTAAAGAACTATAAAGGTACCGTTATAGCGGTTACTCACGATAGGTATTTCCTTGATAATGTGGCTGGATGGATTCTAGAATTAGACCGTGGCGAAGGTATCCCATGGAAGGGAAATTACTCTTCTTGGCTTGATCAAAAAGCTAAACGCTTAGCTCAAGAAGAAAAAACCGAAAGCAAACGCCAAAAGACATTAGAACGCGAGCTAGAATGGGTGCGTATGGCGCCTAAAGCACGCCATGCAAAATCGAAAGCCCGATTATCTAATTACGACAAGCTTGCTTCTGAAGACTCAAAAGAAAGGGAAGATAAATTGGAGCTATTTATTCCTGCAGGACCTAGGTTAGGAAATGTAGTAATAGAGGCCGATAATGTTACTAAGGCCTACGGCGATAAACTGTTGTTTGAAAACCTTAGTTTTTCTCTTCCACCTGCTGGTATAGTAGGTATTATTGGCCCTAATGGCGCCGGTAAAACAACCTTATTCCGTCTAATTACCCAGCAGGAAACACCTGACACAGGCACGTTCCGCGTTGGAGAAACAGTTGCACTAGGATATGTTGACCAGATGCACAATGATCTTGATCCGGCAAAGACTGTTTATGAGAACATTACAGATGGATTAGATAACATACAGCTCGGCAACAAAGCGGTTAGCGGGCGTGCTTATGTATCTAAGTTTAACTTCAATGGCGGAGATCAGCAGAAAAAAGTAGGCGTATTGTCAGGCGGAGAAAGAAATCGGGTGCACCTTGCCATTACACTTAAGAAAGGCGCAAATGTGTTGCTCCTGGATGAGCCTACAAATGACATTGACGTAAACACTTTACGTGCATTGGAAGAAGCACTGGAGAACTTTGGAGGTTGCGCAGTTGTAATTAGTCACGATAGGTGGTTCCTTGACAGGATCTGTACTCACATCTTAGCATTTGAAGGAAATTCACAGGTTTATTTTTTCGAAGGAAATTATAGCGATTATGAAGAAAATCGTAAAAAACGTCTTGGAGATGTTACTCCTCACAGACTCAAATATAAAAAATTGATTTAAAAAAGAGGCTGTCTCAATATTGTGAGACAGCCTCTTTTTTCTTTTATTTTAAGCGTACTGTTTTAGTATTTTCTCTAGCAGCACTTTAGTTTTCTTAATACCCTCTTCCTCAGAGAATCCATCTCCCTCCCATTCAATCCCCACTATACCGTTAAATTTAGCCTTGTGAATAATCTTAAACATCTTGGTGTAATTAATGTCCGGTTCTTCGCCCCTTTCATCAAACTTAAATGTCTTAGCGCTAATTCCCTTTGCAAATGGAACGAGATCCGTAACTCCCTGGTAAATATCGTACTGCCTATCAGCACTAATCTTAAAATTACCGAAATCGGGTAACGTACCGCAAAAAGAACTATTCACCTGCCTCATCACGTCAGACAGCCACTTACCGTCAGATGAGTATCCGCCATGATTCTCCACAATAATATTAATCTTACTTTTCTTAGCATATTCAGTTAGCCTTCCTAAACCATCAACAACTGCTGTTTTAACTTCATTTTCTGTACCATTTCCCGCGGCATTAACCCGAACAGTAAGGCAGCCTAAAATCTTGGCAGCGTCAACCCACTTGTAGTGATTTTCAATAGCCTTAGTTCTAGCTTTTTCATCTAGATTTCCCAACTCCCCTTCACCGTCAACCATAATAAGGTGATTCTGAATTCCCTCTCCTTTAGTAATATTCAGCAGTTCTTGCAGATAGGCAGGGTCTGTTTCCTTTTTATTGAAAAATGGACTAACATACTCCACTATATTAATCCCAAACTCTTTTTTTGCCCGCATCGGGAAATCAAGATTTGTCATTTTTCCACCAAATAAGGCTTTGTGGAATGACCACTCTGCCAGAGATATCTTAAAAAACTCTTTCTTGGCTCCAGCCAGTACATCAAAGGGAAGTAAGGAACCCAAACCGGCCGCTGCACCCAGCATACCCAGGTCACGAATAAAACTTCTGCGGTCTTTTGTATTTGTAGACATAACTATTTCTTGTTAAAATTATTATGAACATCAGTTGAAAACCAATGGCATTTGTCCAGTATTCCCAGTTGTGCGCACCTGGTCTAATCGTAAAATCATGAGGGATATTATTGTAAACTAATTTCTCATGAAGTTTCAAGTTAACATCGTAGAAAAAATCATCCCGTCCGCAGTCAATATTAATTGCAAGGCGATTAGGGGACAATAAATAAATAAGGTTGATCACCGAGTTTTGTTCCCATCGCTCAGGATATTTATCTTCCGAACCAAGCCTTTTAGCGATATCCCAATTTAAGGAAAAAGGCCTGATGTCTACACCACCACTCATACTCCCCGCAGCACCAAAAGTATCCTGATGTTTAAAAGCAAGGTAAAGTGCGCCATGACCGCCCATACTTAACCCCGTAATTGCTCTTCCTTTTCTGTCTTTAATTGTTTTGTATTTCTTGTCTATAAAGCTCACCAGCTCAGTACCGACATAAGTTTCATATTTCCAGGCAGCATCCTCCGGACTATCAAAATACCAGCTCGTAACATTTCCGTCCGGACACACGATGATGAGCTTAAAATCATCTGCATACTTTTTTATTAAAGGAACTTTATCTACCCAACCAGAGTATTTGTCGCCCGCTCCATGCAACAAGTAAACAGTAGGGTAATCCTTTCCAGCATCGTATCCTTCTGGTAAAACAACAACTGCTTTGATGGTTTTTTTCATTGCAGCACTAAAGGTATTCACTGTATCAACCTGAGCTGAGAATGCGCCGTTTGTTGACAACAACACGGCAATAGCAACAAAGAATAGACATTTTCTCATACGTTAAACCCAGCTACATGCGGCTCCTACCAAAGCGGCATCTTCCCACATTTCTGTTCTTCTAACCACTACAGATTTATCTACCAGTAGTTCCTTAAGTTTCGCAATAAAATGATCCCAAGTCTTAGCAATATTTCCTCCAATAACCAAAACCTGTGGTTTTTCTTCAGCTATAAAATCGTTCAAAAAGGAAGCAAGATTAGTCGCAAACTCATCAAATATTGTAGCTTTTGTCTCTGCACAATCCGTATTCAGAAACAGCTCAACATTTTTTATGTCTTTACCGGTAAGCTCTTTATAACGCTTTAAAAACCACCTTGTAGAAATATATTCCTCTGCAATGCTATCAAGAAATGGAGTAAAGGCTCTGTTCATATCCTTCACTTCACCGCTGCAGTTACTCGTAGACCCTAATCCTGTGCCCAAAGTTACCCCTATAGCTCGTGTAAAATCAGAAGCAGCTCCAGAAGCGAGCTCACCACGAAGGAAAGCTTCAGCATCGTTGATAAAAATAATATCTTCCCCAAGAATTCCCAGGCGTTCAGCTAGTATTGTACGGATATTCATGCCATATAAAGCATCGTATTTCTGCATGCCCTTCATTAATGAAATCCCTTCTTTGTAGTCAAAAGGACCTGGCATAGCAATACCTATTTTTGTGGAGTTGTTGCCTGATTTAAGTATGAGTGAAGAAAGTGCTTCTACCCAAGAGGCAAAGATGGTTTCAGCTTCATCCATTGATGAAACGCGCTCCCGCTTCATCGTATCATCAATTATGGTACAAGAGTTGCAATCTACATGTGCTGCGGTGATGTGGGAGCCCCCGATATCTACACCAATAAATGGGAGCTTAGACGGATTAGAGTTCATGGTATGGTTTAATTCTTGGTTTAGGCGAATCTAGTAGATTCAATTTCTAAAATAAGGTTATTTAAACCGTTATAGCAAACCTTTACCAATAAATAATTAGCAACCACTCTTTAACCAATTGATGCGCTCTTAAAGTGCAGCAGTACCCTCCTTTGGTGGGCGCGGGCCTCTCTTGTAAATAACAAGCCCATTCAAGAAATTTCTAAGGATTTGATCTCCACATTTCTTGAAATTAGGATGATCATCCTTTCTAAAAATGTCCCCAAGCTCACTTCTGGTCACTTTAAATCCCACCAAATCCATTATTTTAATAATGTCCTCATTGGTTAACTCAAGCGCCACCCGCAGCTTTTTAAAAATATCGTTATTACTCATATTACATCGCTATTTCAATTTTTATCTTTTTGTTTTTTATACGTTCATTATCCAACGCAGCCAGCACCTTTTTAACCATTTTACGTTTTATTGCCACATAAGAGCTTTGGTCCTTCACTTCAATCAACCCTACATCTTCCTTTTGCAAACCTCCTTTCTTTAACAACAGGCCAACAATATCTATTTTATTAACCTTATCTTTTTTTCCTGCGGCAATATAAAGCGTCTGCCATTCACTATCTACAGGTATCTTAAAATTACCTTTTAGATTTTCTGTTTCTATATCTGCTTTAAGAAAAGGGTATTTCTCCTCATCTGCTATAACGAGATAAGCTGTTCCTTTAGCATTCATCCTTGCCGTACGGCCATTTCTATGCAAAAATGCATCTTCTGTATAGGGCAACTGATAATGTATAATACATTCTACTTCAGGTATATCTAACCCCCTGGAGGCAAGATCTGTAGTAATAAGAATCTTTATACTGCCATTTCTGAATTTTAGCAACGCGCGCTCGCGTTCATCCTGCTCCATCCCTCCATGAAAAATATCATGTGCCAAATCTTTATCTATCAGTAAATCGCTAATCCGATCAACCGTCTCTCTATGGTTACAGAATATTAGGGTACGCTTATCCCCAATTTTACAAATCAACTGAAAAAGTGTATCCAGCTTATCCTCAGCCGTAGTGAGCACCTTTTTTAGCTTTAAGTTTGGGGTTACTTTTATATCCTTTAAGAAATCTATTTCTACCGATTTCCCTATTCCAGTAAACTCCGGGATCTCATTCATCGCCGTTGCGGAGGTAAGTATCCTTTGTTTAAGTGACAATAGTTTCTTGATTATGTAAGACATATCTTCCTGAAAACCAAATTCCAGCGCTTTATCGAATTCATCCAATACCAACATGGTGATCCCAGATTCATCAAAGTTTTCATGTCTCAGGTGATAGGCAATCCGGCCTGGTGTTCCTACCAACACTGCAGGAGGTTGTTCAAAATTATTGCGCTCCGTTTTAACAGGATGCCCGCCATAACAGCAATTTACCTTAAAACCGGTAGACATCTGCTTAAAAACCTGTTCAATTTGCAAGGCGAGCTCTCTTGAAGGAACAAGTATCAGTGCCTGCACACGTTCTTTTTCATGCCGTTCCAAATTATTCAACACAGGTAACAAAAACGCCAATGTTTTACCGGACCCTGTAGGTGCAAGCAAAACAACATCCTGACTTTTTTTTGCAGCGCTTATTGAAGCCAGCTGCATATCGTTCAGCGTGGTAATTTTTAATTTCTCAAGGATCTTTTCCAGCATAAGTGACCAAAGATAAGATACAAAGAGAACAATGTAGGGATGTAACCTAAAAGAGAGGCATAAAGTGTTGACAACAAGATGTTTGTTAGCAATTAAACAACATCTTTTTAACCTGATTTTAATTTAATAGCTTTAATTTTAAGAAAACTGATATCTTAAACTAACACTGAATGACCTGGAAAAAATTTAGCGGTGAACTGATTAGTTCATCTATTCTTGAAGAAGTTGAAAATGCAATCATAAGAGAAACCGGTAATGGGCACAAAATAAAAGTTTGCATCGGAACAGATTCCCAGGTAAAGGGAGATCTCACAGATTTTGCAACTGTTATTGTTTTGCTTAGAGCGCATCACGGAGGTTTCATGTATATTCATCAGGAAAAAACCCCACAAAAAATGAGCATAAAAGAGCGTATGCTCGTAGAAGTACAGAAATCTATAGAAACAGCATACTCAATTTGCGATTTACTCGATCTCTATGACGTAGATCTGGAAGTACATGCCGATATCAATACCAACCCAATGTTCAAGTCTAACAAGGCTCTTAACGAAGCCATGGGCTATATCTTAAGCATGGGTTTTATATTTAAAGCTAAACCAGAGGCATTTGCCAGTTCAACCTGTGCAGATAAAATGGTGCATTAAAAAATTACCACTGCTTAGTGGAAATTGTATTTTTAGCCTTCTCTACCTTTAAAGATACTCGAGTTTCCGATAGTGCAAGCTTGAATCGGTCGGCAAATATTTTTGATTCTTTGGCTGTTATCTTTAGATAGCTTGCCCATTCACTTGCAGCAAGTTTACCCGGTTCCCTTTCCAATGGCACACCTATTGGCGTTGTAGGAACAAAATTTCCATATCGATCTCTATTGTAAGGAACAAATTCAAAATCTGTAAGCCAAAACCTATATTTACCCTCTTTCATTTCGGCATAAAAGTTATAATTAACTGCTCCCATAGGCCTGGCCATTCCGAGCGCACTTTTATTGATCAACAGTTTTCCTGCAGCTACTATACCAGTATCATCATTCGCTTTCTTTACTAAAATACTTTTAGGCAATTTCTTTAAAAACCAGTTTGCTCTTGAAGTTAAAGAGTCTTTTGAAATCCCTTTCGCATCTACTACCTCGTAATAGATTAGTTTACCACGTTCATCAAAAGGAAGAGATTTATCCTGAGCTATACAACTGCCGCAAAAGAATAAAAAACAAAAAGAAGCTATTATTAATTTCATAAGGCAATATAAACAAAAAAAGCCACCGGAGAATACCGGTGGCTCGATTTTATGCGTAATCCAAACTAGAATGCGTACACTACAGCCAATGAAAATTGCGATGCAGATTTTGTAGCAGTTAGGCCGTCACTTTTTAGAAAACTAGAGTTCGAGTCATTATCAAATCTAACTTCAGGAATGAAAGTTAAACCACCAGATTTAAAATTTCCAGAAAGTGTTACTGCCGTGATGTCTTTACCAGAGCCAATTGTTCCATTGTTTTTCAAGGTAAACATTTCACCTCTCAATCCTAGAGCAAAGCCGGGAGTAAATGAGTTTTGCAAATACAAAGCACCGCCACCATAGCCGCCGCCGCCGTCAACTGAATAATCAGCTGCATTTAAACCAATCTTAACTTTTTCAGTTACTTGATAAGAAGTAGTTAAATCAAGAACAGTACCGTTTTTAGCACCAGCTGAAGTTCCAGATAATACGTTTAAATAGGCCGTCCATCCTTTAACAGGGCTTAGCATTAACTGAGCTCCAACATGAGAAACACCGTTTAAATCTTTATAAACATTCCAGTCGTTAAACAAACCAACCATCAAACTTACTTTACTTGAGAATGCATAAGTTCCTTTGATACCAGCATTTTGGAATGGACCATTAGTAAACAAATAAGAAGTAGAGTAATTAAAGTTACCAGTTGGCGCTATTACTTCGTATCCAATAAATGTACCCATATAACCTGCAGTCATTGAAAACTTGTCGGTAAATGCATAAGAAGTATATAAGTTTTGGATATGGAATGAATTTACATCAGTACCGTCACCGTTAGGAATTGATTGGTATTGGCCACGTGGGCCGAAAGACAACTCTCCAACAAAAGATGCTTTACCTGTAGTTTTCTTTAACGCAAGGTCTAACATACCTAGTGACACTGAATTGTGATCGCTAGCGAAAGAAGTACCTATATTAGGTCTTTTCGCAAAATCATATTTGTAATATGCATCAGCAGAACCCGAAATTTGTAGGGGAGCATCAGCCGCTTCCTGCGCTATAGCAGCAGATGTAAAAGCAAGAAATGCGATTGTTAGTAATGATTTTAATTTCATAATGTTTGGTTTGAGTGAAATTTAGATGTGTGTAAATTAAAATTTATGTTCTACTTCTTGTCCTGAAACGATCAGTGTACCTTGAGAATATTTCTCGTCATGCTGACTTGAATCTAATCCTTCTTCTTCTTCTTCTGATGTAACACGGATTGGTTGGATCAGGTTAATGAATTTGAAGATTACGTATGACATGATAAAGCTGAACAATACAACTATAACAACACCTTTTAATTGAGTAACAAAAAATGCAGGGTTACCGTAAAACAAACCATCAACACCAGCACTGTTTACAGTTTTAGTTGCAAATACACCTGTTAATAACATACCAACTATACCTCCAACACCATGGCAAGGAAACACGTCTAATGTATCATCCAGGCTTGTTTTTTGTTTCCATGAAACAGCAAGATTAGAAATGATTGCAGCTATAGCGCCAATAAAGATGCTTGAAGGTATGCTTACAAAACCCGCACCGGGAGTGATGGCAACTAAACCAACAACCGCACCAATACAAAAGCCAAGTACAGAAGGTTTTTTACCTCTTGATACATCAAAGAACATCCAAGATAAACCTGCAGCACCGGCAGCAGTATTTGTTGTTAAGAATGCAGATACGGCAAGACTATTAGCTCCAAGTGCAGAACCTGCATTGAAGCCGAACCATCCAAACCAAAGTAAACCAGTACCAATCAATACATAAGGAATGTTAGCAGGAGGTACTTCTTGATGTTCTATATGAGATTTTCTGCGTTTTAACACCAATGCACCGGCTAATGCAGCCATACCCGCAGAGATGTGAACTACTGTACCTCCGGCAAAATCTAAGACGCCCATTTTAAACAGGATGCCATCAGGATGCCAAGTCCAGTGTGCTAACGGAGAGTATACAAATATTGCAAACAATACAATAAACAAGATGTAAGATGTAAAGCGGATACGCTCAGCAACAGCCCCAACAACAAGTCCTGGAGTTATAATAGCAAACATCAACTGGAAAACAGCAAATAATGAAAGAGGAATAGTTGCAGCAAGGCTCCATGACGGACTTGAGTTTACTCCTTGAAAGAAAAAGAACGTTTTAGGATTTCCAATAAATCCACCAATCGTTTCTCCAAATGCAAGACTAAAACCAACTACCACCCAAAGAACAGTAATTACACCCGCCGCTACCACACTTTTTATCATGGTAGACAGTATGTTTTTACGATGAACCATACCACCATAAAAAAATGCAAGACCAGGTGTCATAATAAACACTAAAGCCGTAGCTATTAATACAAACGCTATATCAGGTCCGCTGTATTTACCCTCATCAAAATTAGGGAGTAGTGGAATAAAAAGGGCAAGAACTGCAACTATTAATAAAATTGCAAGAGGGCCCCATTGTTTGAATAAAACTTTTGCCATAAATGTGTTTTTTAACTGTTAGTAATTATAGTTTATTTGTTTTTTTTATAAAACTAGTAATTATTTTAATAAAAAACACTTAAATCAAAATAATTAATGAAATATGATAGTAAAAATTCACTTTTAAAGACAAAAATACTTAATAATCACAATTTGTAGTCTAATTTTCTCCATATCTCCAATAATCAGTCAATTAAATTCCTAATTTTTTATAAATGAATGCAAATCGTTCCTTGCAATAAGTTCGTATCTTTAACTACTTATGAAATCTTATCAACTCACATTTTCTCAGCGATTGCCTGTACCTTTAAAAGAGTGCTGGGAATTCTTTTCTTCTCCAATGAATCTGGCTAGGATTACTCCGCCAGAAATGGCTTTTACAGTCACCTCAAAAAAAGAGCAACTTAAAACCATGTATGCAGGGATGCTAATCACTTACAAGGTTTCTCCAATGTTTAATATTAAACTGAGTTGGATGACAGAGATCACCCATGTAGAAGAAGAAAAATATTTTATAGACCAGCAACGTTTTGGCCCTTACCAATTCTGGCACCATCAGCATCACTTTAGGGAAATTGAAGGTGGTACGGCAATGGATGATATCCTTACTTATGGTTTGCCTTTTGGTTTTATTGGCAACATTGCCAATAGCCTATATGTAGCGGAAAAAGTTAAAAGCATTTTCGAATTCAGACGAGCGAAAGTCATCGCACTGTTTGGCGATTATACCACTGCTACTGATACATAAGCAGAGCCTTGCACCACGCCTCTTCTTTCTATTTCCTTATCTATATAGGATTGTATCGCAGATTTGTTTAACCCCCAGTTCGGCGCAATTAACAAATCCCAATCAGATATTCCAAATAATCGTTGTATAACAATGTTCGGCCGCAGCAGCGGGATAAGTTTACACAGTAAATCGGTGTATTCTTCTAATGAGAACAGTTTAAAAGGCTGTTTTTTATACTTTGCACCCATTATAGATCCTTCAACTATATGAAGGTGGTGGAATTTTACAAACTTAATTTGCGGAAACCGGTTAATCTCATGAATATAACCCAACATCATTTCCTCTGTTTCCCATGGAAAACCAAATATAGTATGCACGCAAAGGTCTAGCTTACTGTTTTCCAAAAGTTTTACCGCTGTTACAAATTCAGCATGACTGCAGCCCCTGTTAATTTGATTTAAGGTTTCGTCATAGATAGACTCCATACCCATTTCCAGATCTACATCAAACCGGTCTGAATAGCTTTCCAAAAGTGCTACCTTTTCGGCATCTATGCAATCCGGCCGCGTCCCAACAGAAAAGCCTACTACATCTTCTGGATTGATAGAAAGTGCTTCATCATACATCATCTTTAAATAATGTACAGGTGCATACGTATTGGTATTTGGCTGAAAATAAACAATAAACTTATCTGCTTTATAAAAACCCTTACCCCTCTCCATGCCTTGTTCAAGCTGCTCACGTATGGTTGGTAGCGTACGGGAAAGTTCGGGAGTAAAAGAATCTACATTACAATAGGTACATCCGCCATAGCCTTTACTGCCGTCGCGATTGGGGCAGGTAAAGCCACCATCCACAATTACTTTAAATACACGCTGTCCTTTGTATTTTTCTTTAAGGTGTGTACCGTAATTGTTATAGCCTTTAATTCCCTGATCCAGTAGTGTTCCCAATTCGATTGTATTTTTTTACAAAAATACAAAAAAATAAATCATGTTACTTCCCATCAAGCCATTGGCCTGCAAGCGCTGTATCTGTAAAAAACTGAGTTACTACATCGCCAATTGCAATATCTACACTTCTTTTTGCGGCTAGTCTGCTAAACACACTTGGGGAATATACCCAAGCTAAGGACTTAAGTCCAGCCCGCTCCATCATAGGGAACCACTCGTTGCCAGCCCAATCTGCGGCTTCAGACCATGAACCCAACACATGCGTATTGTCGTTCAACACTTTAGCACATTTATTCTTCTCCAGCATTTCTAACATAAGCATTCCACCACTTTTAACGGTTTCCATGTTCTGGTAACCTGTCCAATCCACTTCCAGCATCTTTGCAAAACTATTGTAACTAATTGCAATGTGCTCGTCCAGATAATAGGTCTCTGTTTTTACCTTTGTACTAATCAACTGATCTGTATGCAATGGCAGCCTAAAAAAGAAATTAGCACCGTTGCCCGGTTCACTTTCTATCCAAAAGCTACCTTCATGCCTTTTTAATATTTCTGAAGAGATGAACAACCCTAAACCCAAACCCTCAAACTGCATCGCCGTATTGTCTACCCGGTAATACCTGTCAAATAAACGATCCAGTTTGTTTGCTGCAATTCCAATCCCAAAATCCTGTACAGATACCACAATGTTATTCTGTTCTATCCGGCTTTTTACGATTACTTTTTTACCTTGTGGCGAATATTTGATTGCGTTTGAGAGGAAATTTTGCAATACTTGTTCCAACCTTAGCTGATCGCCCCTATAGGTAATCTGCTCATTATTTTCCAATATAATCTCATGGGTAGTTGTGGTATGCTGCACGCTTTCTACACTTCCGGAAACCATTTCTGCAAAATTAAAAGGCTCCATATTATAATTCATCTTACCTGCATTGATCTTGGTTACATCTAACAAATCTCTTATTAGCATTTCCAAACGGTGTACCTGTTCTGACGACTTTAATATAAAGCTTTTCATACGCTCCGGATCTTGTGTGCGCTGCATTAACTGGTTAAATGCTTTTATACTGGTTAGTGGTGTTTTTAACTCGTGACTGGCAATAGAAATGAATTCGTCTTTTTTGCGCTCACTTATAGCAAGCTGTTCCATTGAAACGGCAAGTTCTTCATTAGTTGCCATTAATTCCTCGTTAAGCACCTGCTGTTCCTGCTCGCTCTGCTCTAACTTTTTACGTGATTCTACAATAGGTGTTATATTAATAATCGAAGCCATAATGGCATCAATATTTTGATCGGCATCATATAATGGTGAATACTGCAGATCCATGTAAATTTTCTTGCTACCGTCGGCAGTAACCATTGTTGCCTCTATTTCAGAGTTTGACACGAGTTTCCCTGTAGTATATACATGATCAAAAAGCGTCAAATATGGTTGTTCGATCTGTTCCGGAAACACATCAACAAGATCTTTACCAATCACCTGCTCCCGCGTAAGGCCCCAAATGTCAAGCATTTGTTGATTGGCCATCTCTACCTTCAGATTTCTACCTTTAAATACACCAACGCCAATTGGCGAAGTCATCACCATAATTTGAAGCCTGTGCTCACTTTCTACCAGGGCTTTGGTTCTATAAGCAACCCGCCTTTCCAGTTCTTGGTTTAAAGTAGCAAGGCTTTCCTGTGTATGTTGAAGCTCTTCGTTTGTTGCACCTAATTCTTCATTGGCAGCGGCAAGTTCTTCATTTAATGCTTGTTCACGCTCAAACAGGCTCTCTTTTTCAAAAGCGTATGAATTGCTTAAAATGTTCCCGATATGCAAGCCAACCGATTCCAAAAAATGCCTATAGTCTGTATCCAACCGTTTCCTTGGCGATATACCCATCACCATATAGCCGTTAACATTCGCATAAGCTGCGTTTACTGGTACCACTAAAACTTCTGTGCACTCTTCTCTCCTTAAGTTCAAAGGAAGTGCCTCTACAAACTGGAGTAAGTCACCCACATATACCGATTGGTGCCCATCTTTATGATCAGGTTTAGGCCAATTTGCCCTCAAAACTTCTTCGGTTTTCGTTCCGGTATATATGGCTATTTCGCCAGTTATCGGGTCGTTGTTAGAGAATGTATATAAAAGACTAAATGGAATATCTTCTGTAGCCGCGCCCAACAGTGCTTCAATATTCCGCAAACTATCAGCTGTGCTTCTTAATAAATTAGCAAGTAATAATTGATGCAACAACTGTTTTCTACGCTCGTTAATTACTTTGTAAGTAGTTTCCACAACCGCATTAAACACCCCGCCAATTTTCTGATTAACATCCATAATCGGCGAAAGCGAATAATCAAAATAACATTCCTCTACATAACCATAACGGTTCATTAAGAGCAAAGCATCTGGCCGTCTAATAGACTCTCCTGAATTTAGTACGCTATTAAATTCTGGCGCTAATCCATCCCATATCTCTGGCCAAACCTCGGGACCTGGTCTACCCAGCGCCATAGGATGTTTGTCGCCCGGAATGCTGCTCCAGGCGTCATTATAGATCAACGTAAATTCAGAACCCCAGTATAAGGCTATAGGAAAACCTGAATTCAGGCAAATATTTACGGCTAGTTTTAAGTCTTCCGGCCAGTCTTCACGTCTCCCAAGCGCAGTGTTAGACCAGTCTTTAGTTTGTATCAGTTCAGCTAACATCATTCAAGGTTTGCACAACAAAAGATATGCCCATTTATTTTAGCGTATAATTATGTAATTTTGATACAAGCAATTCTATATTGATATCACTCATGCAGCAGCAAAAGGAAAACGGACTTGAGGTATTAAAGGTATTTGAAACCATACCATCCATGTGCCTTATTTTATCGCCTAATCTGGTTATTCTAACAGCAAGTAATCTTTATCTAGAACGCACTTTAAAAACACGGGAAGGTATTAGCGGAAAGTATCTTTTTGATGTTTTTCCTGTAGATGAGACTAATAAAAACTCTTATGCATTGAGAGATTCTTTGCAAAATGTGCTCCAAATTAAAAAACAACATCAGCTGCCGGTGGCTTATCTTTTAGATCAGTATTGGGAGAGCACAAACACCCCTGTACTGGATACGAACGGAGAAATATTATATCTTATTCATTCCACTATTGATGTAACCCCTCAAATACTTACAGAAAATAGTTTAAAAGTGAGTCTGGAAAAGCAGACTACGGCTGCGTCAAAATCCGTTCAGCTAAGCAGGCGTATTGAAAAATTATTTGCCGATTTGCCTGCCAGAATAGCCGTGCTTTCTGGACCTGAACTGATCTACGAATTTGTCAACCCAATGTATCATCAACATTTTGGATACCTTGACCTGATTGGCAAACCTGTTATTGAAGTGTTGCCTGAAATGGCCAACCATCCTGTTTATCAGGAACTGAAAAAGGTTTACCAAACCGGGTTAACCTACGAAGGGAAAGAAATACCAGTTAAGCTCTTTAATCACCAGGAACAAATTTTTAAAGATTACTACTTTAATATTATGTACCAGGCCAGACTTGACGAGCATGGAAAGGTAAATGGTGTCCTTAGCTTTTCTTATGACATAACAGAATTAGTTAATGCTAGAAACAGCGAACACATGAAGGATGAGTTTCTTTCCATTGCCAGTCACGAACTGAAAACACCGCTAACCAGCATTAAAGCATTTAACCAGCTGATGCAGCGCTCTTCAGATGTCAATAAACTGCACAACTATGCCCAAAAATCTGCCGAAAACATTACGCGTCTGGGCAGGCTTATATCAGATTTGCTTGATGTAACCAAGCTAAACGCAGGAAAAATGCAGTATACTATGCAGGAGTTTAACTTTAGTGAGATGCTTGCTGACGTGGTTGATAATGTACAGCTCGTTTCCAGTTCGCACAAAATAAACCTAAAAAAAGGTAGTTCTATTTTATACAATGGGGATAAGATCCGAATTGAACAAGTATTGAGTAATTTTTTAACAAATGCCATTAAATACTCGCCCAAAAGTGATCGGGTTAATGTAGAATTTAAAGTATTGCTCAATAACATCATTGTTTCTATTCAGGATTTTGGTATAGGTATCGATCAGCATGATATGGACCACCTGTTTGAACGTTATTACCGTGCCGATAACAAAACAATGCATTTTGAAGGCCTGGGATTGGGGTTGTTCATTTCATCCGAAATCTTAAAAAGACATAACGGAAGTTTTTGGATTGAAAGCACCCTTGGTGTAGGTTCAAAATTCTTCTTTAGACTGCCCTTACCAAAGTCAATCATTGCTTTACCCTCCAGGAACGATCCTGATTACTATGTTGATGAATATACAACTGTTAAGTTCAATGAAAAAACAAGTTGTATAGAGGCAGACTGGACAGGTTTCCAAAATGCAGAATCAATACAATCTGGTTGTTTAAAAATATTGAGTATGATAAAAGCTTTTAAAGCTAAAAAACTCCTTGCAGACAACTCTCATGTACCCGGCAGCTGGTCTGAAGCTACTGACTGGTTAAGGGAGATCTGGCTGCCCATGGTAGAGAAAGAAGGATTACGCCATTTTGCATGGATCCATTCGCCAAGCTCATTTAGTAAGCTTTCCGTTGGCAAGAGTACCGGTTCCGCAAAAGGTTTGCTCCAGATCATGCTTTTTCAGGATTACCAGGAGGCATTGAACTGGATTACTCCTATCTAATATGGTACTGAATTGGTTCTAATTAAGGGCAAGTCTTGGGTTTCTCCCGTATTCCTCCCACCCTTTTCCCACTAAAAGTACTTAAACGCCACTTATGTGGGAGAAATACGGGATGAAGTAAGAACATGCGGGAAACCAACCCCTATCCTAGTGTTTCGCTGTCCAAAACTTATACGGTATACATTTTACCTGCAATTTAAATCCCACCTGATTTCCTATCAAAACAGGCAACATTATTGCTATATTCACGCCAAATAATTTTGATTCATTAAATGATTGAAAAAACCTCTTTTTGGCAACGAATTGGCGTTCAGGACTGGTTTCTGACCAATAATGAAGGCACTGCGGCGGCAAAAGCCAAAGCTCTTACTCCTAATATTGTATTTAAATATATTATTGAGAAGTTCGAAGAATCTATGGCGCAGCTTTCTTTTGCTGAACGTATTGTTTTTTACCATGAATACATCATTTGCCTTAATACAGATGACTATCGTGAGTTTATGGACAATAAGAAAGGCATACTGGGTTTGATTGCACAGGAATCTGTTAAGAATTTTTACGAAATATTGAATCAAAAAATCAATGAAGGTAAAAAAGCGGAGCCATCCAGTAATAAATGGGTATTCCGTTTTGTATCTCATCCAGATTATAAACCTGGCGATAAGGGTTTTATTGGCAAACTGCTTCCAGACAATAATAAAAAAGAAGAGAACCTGCGGGTAACTTTTATTCCCCGTCAAACAGGTATGGCACAGACATTTGATATCAATAACGATATCCTTAAGGACTTCATATTTTATAGTGAAGGCTATTATGAAATACCGTATGTGAGCACGCTGGTATTCGATCCTAAAACTCCGCTAAATAAAGAAAATGAATTGCTTGCAAGGTTTGAAACCACCCTGCCAGACCGGGCATATTCTGGTAAGAAGGTTGAGTTTTTGATGAAAAAAGAAGAGATCATCGTAACTGGTGAGGAAGACGCCAGAGCTGAGGATTATATATTCAAAATTCCTTCAGAATGGGTAAATACGCCTCACCTTAAAATAAGGTATAGCGATGCGGATGATAAATTTTACCTGGCATCATTTGGAGAGAAAACTATTGTTAATGAAAATCTGATTGAAAGGAGCGATATTAATGAGCCAAAATGGACAGAATTACCGCTTAACTCCCGGATCATTCTAAACGGAATTATAGGTATGAACATTTTTAAATCCTAATTAATATGTCGCATATTCTTTCTATAGCATTCCTAGTTCTCTGTTTAGCAATACTTATTGCACATTTTAAACACGTTAAAAACTCACCAGAGTAAGATGAATAAAAATTATTTCGGAATAACAGACATTGGTAAAGTTCGGACCAACAATGAAGACACCTTTATTGCAAAAGATACCGCTTCTGGTGATTATATAATTGCCTGCGTAATTGACGGTGTAGGTGGTTACTCTGGTGGCGAAATTGCTGCAGAGATAACAAAGCTTTCTGTATTGGAGCATTTGAGTAAGCCTCAGGGTGATATCCTAACACTGATGAAGAAGGCGATATCAGAAGCTGATGCAAAGATAGTTGCGGAGAAACAGCAGGTAAAAGAGCTGGAAAACATGGCTTGTGTTTTGACACTGGCTCTAGTAGACCTCAATAAAAACATTTTACATTATACACATGTGGGCGATACTAGGATGTATCTGCTACGTGATAATTCTTTGGTTAAGATTACACGAGACCAGTCTTTTGTTGGTTTTATGGAAGATACTGGCCGGTTAACTGAAGAAGAAGCCATGAAACATCCCAAACGTAATGAAATTAATAAGGCATTGGGTTTTGGAGTTAATCTGGCAGATCAGGATGATTATATGGAAATGGGTCAATCTCCTTTTTTACCAGGAGATTTGTTGTTGCTCTGCAGCGACGGACTATCTGATATGGTAAACAAAAATGAGATAATTGTTGCATTAAACGAAGGGAAGGATTTAGCAGAAAAAGGAACAATGCTTATTGCCGCAGCAAATAAAAATGGTGGTGCCGACAATATTACAGTTGTTTTGGTACACAATACAAACCCACCAGTATTGCATGAGGCTACCAAACCAGAGCAGTCTGCTAAAGCCGCTGTTGTTGCTCAGCCCTTACTTTTTGATGAAAACAAACCAGCACCTCCCAGCATTTTAGGAAAGGTGAACGAAACCTCTATTACCGATATGACGCAGAAAATAATATATGTACCACAAAGAGGCCTCACTCTTTTACTTTCTTTCACCACTCTTATATTTATTGCAACAACTACATGCCTATATTGGTATTACATCTTCCTTCCTGCTAATCAAGTAAAACAACAACCGCTTACGGAGGTTACAGAAAAGAGAAATACAAAAGAAATTATGCTTCAGGACACGCTGAATAAAATGAAAGGCCAGACGTTAGTGCTCACTGATTCGCTTTTTTCATCGCCTATTATTTTGCATCAGCCGCTTGAGTTTAATAAGGACACTATTTATTTAAAGTCCAACAAGGAGGTGGTGATCATTAGTGATTCTCTTTATAAAGGTGTTGCTATAACTGTAAGACCGGCCAGCAAGTTTATACAATTGAGAAATATTGCTTTTAAGAATTTTAATACAGCCATATTAACAGGAAACAACGCGTTGGTTTTAAGGAATATTCGTTTTACCAATTGCCCGAATACGCTACAAAGCACCTATAACCTATCACAGAAGAAATACATTAACGGTAAGATCCCGTATAGTTCATTTAGTGCAGACTCGCTATCCCTGAATTTTCCAGATTAATATGAATAGAAGAACCGAACGCATCTTTATTTTATTGATTACTATTGTTTTAGGCGCCTTATTCATTACACTTTTTAGCGTGTTGCAACGCGGTTTTGCAGATGTAAACACCAGGCTTGAGCGCGGAACAATGGTTAACTTAAACAACAGAAATGCTGGATCTCTGATATCCGGCCTGTTGCAAAAAGGTTATTATTTTGAAGATAAGCGTGATATTGCAACTATTGAGAATGCAGTAACAAGAGGGATAAAATTATTTACTGAACCCATAGACAATATTGGTGAGTTGAATAAAAACAAGTTTTTTGTAAATGCAGATGTTGCGTATGCTTCTGGAGGAGAAGTGTTTAAAAAACGTGCTTCGGACTCGAGGGCATTATTAGGTTATACCGGTGATGATGAAAAACGCTTTGAAGAGGAACTGAAAAATCCGGCTGCATTACCGGCCTCCAAGAACCTGGCTCTTGGTGAATACAATATTGACGGCAATATTATTAATAAGGCTAACACAGCTGTAGCCGGGGTATTAATCAAAATGTCTATGATTTTGCCTCAGGACAGTGGTTATGTAGAAAATGATTCCATACCAGCTAAACCCGAACTGGTTTCTTACGTACGAACCGATGCGAATGGACATTTTGCTTTTCAGCATCTGCCATCTGATAAAGGTTTTGAGATTTTGCCCTTGCAACCTGGATATCAATTTGGCCGATCGCAGGGCGTACAGGAGTTGAGCAGCGATGCCAGTTTTACCTTTAAGCAATCGCAACATACCATAAGGCTCTTTTCTGCACGAGACTTTAAGATTTTAAAGAAAGAAAAATCACTTATCGTACGAAGTATTGGTGAGTATAACCAATGGTTTTTGATTATTACAGTAAGCTTTTTTCTGGGCTTCTGGTTTTTACATTTGATCCTGACTATTAAATTTCCACAAGCAGATCAATTGGTTTTACCGCTGGTTATGTTAATGACGGGTATTTCTTTTATTACCTTGTTAAGCCTACAGGATCCGCTTAGAGATCGGTTTTTAGCTAAGGATTCACTCTTGTTTTTTGGAATAGGGATTCTGGTGATGTTAATTTCCATATTGATAAACTTTAGAAAATTTACGATAGACTCCCGCTTTTACAGAATGTTTGTTTTAAGCAACAAAAGCAACAAAGCCAATGGCTGGCAATGGGCAGTTGTAGCACTAGGCCTGTTAGGTTTAACCATTTTATTTGGCAGCGGGCCTGAGGGTAGCGGAGTAAAAGTGAACTTATTTGGCATACAACCAAGCGAGCTTGTAAAGTATGGTATTATCCTCTTCCTTGCAGGATTTTTTGCAAGCAATGAAAAATTTATAACAGAATACCGCAGTTGGCAAAAGAGATGGTATTTTTTCTCTTTTGCTGTGGCAGCAATGCTTGTCGCTATTTTAATGTACCTGGTACTGGGCGATCTTGGCCCTGCTATGGTAGTCTGTTTTACCTTCATCATTCTATTCTCCTTTTCAAGGGGCGATTTTATGATGATGCTAGTAGCCATTATCATTTACACCTTAACAGTTTGGTTCCTGAATATCTGGATTGCCAGCCTTACAACGGTTATTGTTATTGCCTTAACCATGTTCTTTAATAAGAAACAGACAAGCGAATCGGCGGTGATGGTAATTATGGTTATGGCAGGTTTTCTGTTGATAGACCAGATTCCTTATTTGGATAAGCTGATACCAGGGCCGGTTAACAGGCTTTCTGAAAGAAAATCTATCTGGCAGGATCCATGGAATAATGAGGTTTACGGTGGAGACCAGGTAGCCAATGGAATTTGGGCAATGGCAGGCGGTGGCGTTAGTGGCCAAGGTGTGGGTGAGGGTTTCGCAAAAACCATCCCCGAAGCCCATACTGATATGATCTTGCCTGCAATTGGCGAAGAGTTTGGCTTGGCCGCAATAACAGGTATTTTTATTTTATTTCTCGTTTTACTAAATCGTTCTATTGTTATCGGGCGACAAACAGGCACACCATTTCTCTTTTACCTCTCGGCAGGCGTTGGGATTAGTCTTTTTGTACAATTCCTCTTGATTGCAGGAGGATCGACAGGAGCGCTACCTCTTTCAGGTGTAGCATTGCCATTCATCAGCTATGGGGGTTCTTCATTAGTGGCTAATATGTTAGCAGCGGGCTTTCTCCTTTCTGTTTCTAAAGTTAAGGGAACGGCTCTGCAAATGGAATTTATTACCAAAAGGCAAGATAAGAACCTGGTTCCCGCACTACTTTCAGCTAGTATCGCTGTGCTCCTCTTAACTGTAACGGTTTCTAAATATGTGATGGACAATAAAAAGTGGGTGGTACAGCCTGCTCTTGTTGCAGATAAAAGTGGTGCGAGGATGTTTAGTTACAATCCACGTATTGCTATATTGATGAACAAACTGGAAGCCGGAGAGTTGTACGACAGAAATGGTAAAATATTGGCTACTAGTAATCCGAATAGGGTAAAAAAACAGCGTAACCTGCTTACTCAGGCAGGTGTAGATTACAACCTGGATTCTGCAGTGCATAAAAGAGTTGACCGGTATTATCCTTTTGGAGAGCAAACATTTTTTTGGACAGGTGATGTGAATACGGGTGTATTTAATGGGAGTACCAATGGCTATTTTGCTGAATATGAACATGCCGCTGAACTTAGAGGTTTCCACACGCCCATTACTTCATTAAATACAAAAGCAAACAAATATAGAGAAGACCGTTTCCTGCCCCGTGGCGTAAAAGAAATGACGGTTAGTAAAAGAAATTATTCAGAATTAGCACCCCTATTATTAGCAGGAATAAACAGTGTTGAGGTTGCAGAATTTAAAAAACGAAATAGGGATGTTAAACTTAGTTTGGATGCACGATTGCAAACCGCCATTCAGCACTCAATTAGTAAGGATGATTCGTTAAAAAACAATCGTGTTTCAGTTGTGATTATGGAAGATAATACCGGCGATGTTCTGGCTTCCGCAGTTTATCCTTTACCGCAGGTTAAGGATTGGGAATTGTTAACCATGACCACCGCCGAACAAAATAAACTGGCTGGATGGTATACCAATGTTGATTTAGGGTTTACCTACGCTACCCAACCTGGATCAACAGCTAAGGTACTTACCGCTATGGCTTCATTTAACAAGTTGGGGCTGGCCGCCACACAGAAAACTTTTAACGTAACCATGGACGAGCGGATTAGAACTAAGGGAATTGAGCCTGATGAGACTGGAAAAATTAATCTGGAGCGTGCTATTGTAAAATCAAACAACGTGTACTTTATAAAGTTGGCTAATGAGGAGCATTTACAGGTAGACATGGCTGCCCTGTACCTAAAAACAGGTATGTTTTTGCGCGGTGTTGGTGGCTACTACTTTGATAAAGCATTAAATAACGAAAAGCAAGAAGAGGAATGGATGAACCTTTGGCGGCGAACAGAGTTCAATACAAAGCCCAAATATGATCCTGCAAATATAAGAAGAACCAGGGCTAAAGGCATTTCTGGTATGGCATGGGGACAAGGTGAGCTTATTGCTACGCCCGCTGCTGTGGCTAGGCTAGCTTCTGCGGTTGCTAATCAGGGAATGCTGGTACCAAATAGGTATGTATTAAAGATTAGCGACTCTACAGTAGCTGTAAAACCAGGCTTGAAGCTAACGAATGACCCTAAATATGCTGCGCTTTTGACAGATTTTATGCTTAAGCAAAGTGCCACTAAATCTACCACGCTTGGCCTTACGGTTGCAGGTAAAACGGGTACTCCTGAAAGGGTTTGGAAAAAGGAACGCATAAATGATGGTTGGTATGTATTTTTTGCACCAAAGAAAACTGGTAAAGGGCATATTGTGGTTTGTGTAAGAATAGAATCAACAAAAGGTTCAAGTAAGGCAGTATTGTTGGCGGGTCAACATGTGGTACCTGTTCTGAAAGCGCTAGGATATGTTGAAGAAACAAAAAAACCTGCTGTAGTGGTGGCTATGAAGAAAGTTCCGGCAACAGTTGCAGTAGAAAACCAGATCATTAATTGATTGTTTATTTAAAGGAGTAACGAAAAGATGTTTAATTTATTTAATAAGAATACGCCGGAAAAACCTCAAGATGTAAAGGCCATTAGGGAAGCTTTGTTGGTTTTTATTAAACAGGAACTGCAAAAAATGGAAGGTGGTGAAGGCAAGAATATAAAAGGTTTTCAACTATACATTTGCTGTTTACCTGCAGAGCAGTTTATGTACGATTCTGCTCTATTCTCTGCAGAACAAGACCGTTTTAAGAATGAGATACAGCGCATTGCGGATGACTTTGCAATAGACCTGCCTGAAAGCTGGACAATGGAAACCCTCTATGTTGATGGTTTACCAGAAAGTGCAATTAAGATGACGAATCTGGATGCGGCATTTTATATTAAGACACCTGAACATGCTGCTATTCAAAAACTGGAGACTGGATATATTAAAATACTAGCAGGCGAAGCGGAACAAGAAGTTTATACGATAAAATCTGCAGATGGTAGAATTAACATGGGCAGAGGTAAACAGGCGCAAGATAAGGATGGCTTTTTTAGAAATAATGATATTGCTTTTCCTGATGAGAGTACAAACGAGTGTAATAAATACATTAGCAGGCAGCATGCACATATAGAATGGAATAACGAAGCAGATGCTTTTATGCTTTTTGCCGATGATGGAGGTGTACCCCCAAGAAATAAAGTTAAAATCCGTTCTAAAGCTGACCATAACCCAGTTAAACTGACCTTTACGGAACTTGGCTTTGTATTGCACGAGGGCGATCAAATTATCTTAGGAGAATCTGCTGTATTGGAGTTCAGCTACAATCAATAAATATTAAATGGCAAAGGTATTCACAATAACAGATGGATTAGAAAACATGGGTGCGCTCAGTACAGGCGGCCAGGGGTCGGTGTATAAGGGAAAACGTATAGGTACCATCATCTCTGCTGTAAAATTATTGCCTACTCCCATTTACACAGAAAACACTGAGGACAAAAACTTCAGGGACTTTCAGAACGAGGTAGAAAAACTGAAAAAGGTTAATGAAGACCCTAATCCCAATGTGGTAAAAATCATTAACTCCGGACTTACAGAGAGTGGATCTTTTCCATTTATAGAAATGGAATATATAGAAGGTCCGGATTTGGAACAATTGCTAAAAGCGCCACATCCACCGGTTTTTACAATAAGGGAAACCATTAAATTGGCTACCCACCTTTCTAACGCCCTATCGCATTGCCATAGGGCCGGGGTGAAACATGGAGATATTAAAAGCAATAACATAAAATTCAACAACGATACAGGGAATTATATTTTGTTAGATTTTGGTCTCGCAGTGATGTCTGATGAGCAGCGCAGAACCAGTCTTCGCCACGCAGGTGCGGTTGAGTTTATGGCGCCAGAACAGCATGAGGGTGAAATTTTATTTCAGTCTGACATTTACAGCTTTGGCGTTATCGTGTACGAATTGCTTGCGGGTGTTGTGCCTTTCCCTTTGATTAGCAAGGGTGAATCTAACCGTAATCAGGTGATGTTGGCTCATATAGAGAGAGAGATACCAGATTTACTATCGCTTCGTAAAGACAAGCTACCTGAAGAATGGAACGAGGATAAGAAGCTTGCAGAAATGAAAGTACCCGAGTGGTTGCTGGAGATCGTCGCAAACTGCCTCAAAAAAACGCCATCAGACCGATACTTAAACGGCATTCACTTACACGAAGCGGTATGCAATCAGCTGGAGAACAATATGGCTTTGAACAACGTATTGCCAATTATTGAAAGGGATACAGATACGCTAAGGTTAACAGAAGAAAATGAGCTGCTAAAAGCAGAAGTAAATAAATATAGAACCTATTATAAAAGTAAATCTATTTACGTGGGCGCTGCAATGGTAATGGTTTGTTTGGTAACTTTAGCATTGACTTCGTTATTTGGAGGAAGCAAAAAATCTGAAACTGCATTGAAGGACAGTGTGGTAATTGCAAAGGCAGATACTCTTAATAAGATCAATAGCAAAGCAATTGATAATAAAAAAAACAACAAGCCAGCAAAGAAGAAAAATGGCCAGGTAAAAACGAAAGATGGTCTGATAAATGATGTCCCTGAATTTTAATAGCGCTACAAAATGAGTAAAGTATTTACCATAACAGAAGGATTAGAAAATATGGGAGCCCTGCGTACCGGTGGTCAGGGTTCGGTGTATAAAGGAAAAAGAATTGGCGAGATCATCACCGCTGTAAAAATCTTGCCTACGCCTATACATACAGAAAATTTAGATGATAAAAACTATAGGAATTTTAAGAACGAAGTAGAGAAACTTAAAAAAGTTAACGAGATTCCTAATCCCAATGTAGTTAAAATCGTTAACTCGGGTTTAACGGAAAGCGGATCTTTTCCATTTATCGAGATGCAGTACATCGAAGGCCCTGATTTGGAAGAATTGCTTCAGCCACCACACACTCCTATTTTCACTATAAGGGAAACAAAAAAACTGGCACATCAATTAGGCAATGCGCTGGCACATTGCCATAGGGTTGGTGTAAAGCATGGAGATATAAAAAGCAATAACGTAAAGTTTAATACGGATACAGGTAATTATATATTGCTTGATTTTGGATTGGCAATCATGTCTGATGAACAGCGCCGCAGTAGCATACAACATGCCGGTGCGGTAGAATTTATGGCTCCTGAACAACACGATGGAGAGATGTTTTTCCAGACAGACATCTATAGCTTTGGGATAATACTTTATGAATTATTAGCTGGGCAAGTTCCTTTCCCATTAACCAGTAAGGGAGAGGCTAATAGAAATTCCGTAATGGTATCCCATATGGAAAAGCCTGTTCCTGACTTGCTGGCGCTGCGTAAAAGTAACATACCAGAAAATTGGTCGGAAAACACAAAAGCAAGGGAAATGAACATCCCATTTTGGCTTACGCAGGTAATTAAGAAATGTTTGGAAAAGAACCCGGAGAAGCGCTATGCAAATGGAACTGAACTTCAGGAAGCGATCTTGCATGAAAACTTAGAGCAAACAAGTGTTCCTTTAGCAAAGGTGGTAAAAGTGCCCGCTAGTGTACCAACAGCCACTACAGCGGATACGATCAATCCTGGAGATATGCGATCGCCAGATACAATGGAAGTATCCAAACCTTTATTTATTTCACTTATCCTGCTGCTGGTGGCATTAGGTGCTTACTCTTCCTATTCCTTATTTCTTGCAAACACAGATAAAAAACAGATTGTATATAAAGATTCTCTTGCCAATCTTGCACCTGATACTTCTGCATTAAGTATCCCCTACCCTGTAAAACCTGACACGACAAGAATCAATCCACCAGCAAAAGTAGTTGATACAGCAAAACGAAATGCAGAAGTTGATAGTTTAAAAAAGGCGTACATAGAGCAGACCGGCGACAAAGAAGTAAAGCCTGCAACGCCTGTTGTTGCTGTTAATAACGGACTAGAACCTACTCTGGTTAGCAATGGCAAAAAGTTTAAAATGCCAAAAGGGGCTGCATACTTTTATGATGAACCGAGTGGCGAATCTGTAAAACATGGTGTGGCGGTTGTAGGGGTAAATTACAAAATTAGTGTGCTGGACGAGCAAAATGGTTTCATTTTAATTACCCATACCAATAATGATGGCGAGGTAACAAAGGGATGGTTAAATAAGAACGATTTAAGAGAAGTTCTATAAAAATAAAAAAAATTAAAACTTTTTTAAACTACGCATGTTATGTAGATAGTTTGTTTGGTTTTGTTGACCTGTGGTGGGTCGACATCTATTAAAACAGGGATGGCAGTTCATAGCTTATCCCTGTTTCTTTTTTAAGCTAGCACTAGTTTTCCTTTTCTTTTGTTAGGTAGTAGATTGGAATTCCTATAAGCATAATAAGTACACCCCATCCACAAGTTGCAAATTTGTATCTCAGTAGTCCAATACATAATGCAGACGCCATTATAATATATAATGCAGGTAAAACAGGATAACCGAAAGCTTTGTAAGGCCTTTCAGCATTTGGCATTTTTCTTCTGAGAATAAAGATTCCGTAAATGGTAAGAATATAAAAGATCATGACAATGATGACCACAAAATCAAGTAGATCCCCATACCTGCCGGTAAGACAAAGTGCCGAAGCCCATATTCCTTGTATCCATAAAGCCCATTCGGGAACGTCAGACTTATTTAAAGTTGCCGCTTTTTTAAAGAACAAACCATCTTTAGCCATTGTATAATATACGCGGGCGCCCGCCATAATTAACCCGTTGTTACAAGCAAACGTAGAGATCATAATCATTACAGCAATAATGATTGTACCTGCCTCACCAAAAATGTACTGTGCGGCAACTACGGCAACCCTATCCGATTTAGCAGTTGCAATGACATCCAAAGGCAAAACAGCAATATACATCAAGTTTGCAAGAATGTAGATTACAGAGACTATAAGTGTTCCCAGAAATAAACTTAAACCTACGTTGCGTTGTGGGTTTTTTATTTCTCCTGCAATAAAAGTAACTCCGTTCCAGGCATCACTTGAAAACAATGAACCTACCATAGCGGCAGATATGCCTGAAAGCAATAGCGAGCCGTTGATGTTAGTCCAGCTCATTGTCGTAGTATTGAATGCTCTTGGCGTCCATACATTGGCCCAGTTGGCATTCCATATCTCCGCTTTTGCGGCAAGCGTAAATCCAAATATAATTAGGCCAAACAGTGATAATATTTTGATGATGGTAAGGATAGTTTGCAAAATTTTACTGTCCTTAACCCCCTTGCTATTTACGTAGGTAAGGAATACTATGGTAATAATAGATACGATTTGCGCAGCGTTCAGTTTAAAACTACCCAACTCATATAGGATATTTTCATTACTTAATGGCTCATAGAGGTACGCGGCAAATTTAGAAAAAGCTACGCCTACTGCGGCAATTGTTCCGGTCTGGATTACCGCGAAAAGACTCCAACCATAAAGAAACGCAATCAATTTATTGTAGGCTTCTTTAAGGTATACATACTGCCCCCCAGCTTTTGGAAACATGGCACTCAATTCTCCATAACTTACTGCAGCTATCATAGTAATTATAGCAGTAACCACCCAAATGGCAATAAGCCAGAAGGCTGATCCGACCTGCCTTGCAATGTCTGCGCTTACAATAAATATACCTGAGCCGATCATTGATCCTACAACGAGCATTGTACCGTCCAGCAGACCGAGTTCCCGCTTAAATGAACCGTCTTGAATTTCCTTTTCCATTGTTTTCCTAGTAAGTTTAGCTTGGTTAGCTAATATATTTAAAATTTACAAATAATGTGAAATACTACATTATTTAAGGCATATAGTGAATAACTTGATAAAATATTTGGTTATTTCATAAACACCATTATTTTTGCATCCCCCCGCTATCTTTTATCTGACGATCAAAGTCATGGAACAGAAAAAAAAATGTAGCGACGGAATTAACCAAATACTAGAACCTAAACTAAACAGGACATCAATTATGGAGTTTTTACAAGACAATTTAATTTATTTGATCCCCGTGCTGGGATTGATCAGCCTCCTCGTGATGGCAGTCAAAAGTGCATGGGTGAACAAACAGGACGCTGGCGATAAAAATATGCAGGAACTTGCAGGCTACATTGCCGACGGTGCGATGGCATTTTTAAAAGCTGAATGGCGGGTACTAAGCATATTTGTACTTTTTGCCGGAGCTCTTCTTGCCTATTCTGGAACCATACACGAAATAAACGGCAGGCCAATTCATTCTAGCTGGATCATTGCTGTTTCTTTTGTAATTGGCGCTGTTTTTTCTGCTACTGCAGGTTACATTGGTATGAGATCTGCAACCAAAGCAAATGTACGTACAACACAAGCAGCAAGAACCAGCCTTAAACAAGCTTTGAAAGTTTCATTTACTGGGGGCACCGTGATGGGACTTGGAGTTGCGGGACTTGCAGTTCTTGGTCTTGGTGGCTTATTTATTGTTTTCCTAAATTATTTTGATGTTATCAGTGCTGATGGTGTAAATCGCATCAATATGAGAACAGCCATTGAGGTACTAACCGGATTCTCTTTAGGAGCGGAGTCCATCGCTTTGTTTGCGCGAGTTGGGGGTGGCATTTACACCAAAGCTGCCGATGTAGGTGCCGACCTTGTAGGTAAAGTAGAAGCAGGAATTCCTGAAGATGATGTGCGTAATCCAGCAACTATTGCAGATAACGTAGGCGATAACGTAGGTGATGTAGCCGGTATGGGTGCAGATCTTTTTGGATCTTATGTTGCCACCATTTTGGCTACTATGGTGCTTGGGCAGGAAATCAAAGTTGTGGATAAATTTGGAGGTATGTCTCCTATATTATTGCCAATGGTTATTTGCGGACTTGGTATTTTATTCTCAATAGTAGGGACTTGGTTTGTAACTATAAAAGATGAAAATTCAAGTGTACAAAATGCGTTAAATCTTGGCAACTGGTCCTCTATATTAATTACAGCTATTGCATCATACTTTATTGTAAAATGGATGCTACCTGACACGCTGAGTCTTAGAGGTTATGAATTCTCAAGTATCAATGTATTCTACGCAATTATGGTGGGTCTAATAGTTGGAACCATTATGAGTATTGTAACAGAGTACTATACTGCAATGGGTAAAGCCCCTGTTAATTCAATTATTCAACAATCATCAACCGGACACGCCACTAATATTATTGCTGGGTTATCTGTTGGGATGAAATCTACCGTTATTCCTATATTAGTTCTGGCTGGAGGAATTATGGCATCCTACCATTTTGCTGGATTGTATGGGGTTGCTATTGCAGCAGCAGGAATGATGGCCACAACTGCGATGCAATTAGCAATAGATGCATTTGGACCAATTGCAGATAATGCGGGTGGTATTGCAGAAATGAGTCAGCTACCTCCTGAGGTTCGCGAGCGTACCGACAACTTAGATGCGGTAGGAAATACTACAGCGGCAACGGGTAAAGGTTTTGCAATCGCATCAGCAGCACTAACTTCTCTGGCGTTATTTGCAGCATTTGTTGGCATCGCAGGTATATCTGCGATCGATATTTACAAAGCACCCGTACTGGCGGGACTATTTGTAGGTGGTATGATACCATTTGTTTTCTCGGCGCTATGTATCCAGGCGGTAGGTAAGGCTGCAATGGACATGGTACAGGAGGTACGCAGACAGTTCCGCGAGATCCCTGGAATTATGGAATATAAAGCAAAGCCTGAATACGAAAAGTGCGTAGCGATTTCTACCAAAGCGTCACTCCGTGAGATGATGTTACCCGGGGCAATTGCACTGATTACTCCAATTGTTGTTGGTTTCATTTTTGGACCTGAGGTACTTGGCGGTTTACTTGCCGGGGTTACAGTTGCAGGTGTGCTAATGGGTATTTTTCAAAGTAATGCAGGTGGCGCTTGGGACAATGCCAAGAAATCATTTGAAAAGGGTGTAGAAATAAACGGAGAAATGTATTATAAAAAATCTGAGCCTCATAAGGCATCTGTTACGGGCGATACTGTAGGAGATCCTTTTAAAGACACATCAGGTCCTTCAATGAACATTTTAATTAAATTGATGTCTATTGTTTCCCTGGTTATTGCTCCTTATATTGCAATTAGTGGCACACCTGGCGTTTCAGAAACAGCACCAGAAAGAAAAGCCACTACTACAGTGGTAGATTCAACTTTGAAAGTTATAAAAACAGAAGATGCGCAAGGAAATACCAAATTAGACACCATTAAAAGCGTAAGTGACACCACAAAAGCTGTTCAATAATATTAAAATACCTCAATTAACTACAATTGTTACGAATAAAAGGGATTTTGAGATAAAATCCCTTTTATTTTTAGATTTATTTTCTTTACGTTTGATTTTCGTAATTCATATAAAAAACTAAACTAAACTTATGGGTCTTTTTACAAAGAAATCAATTACACAATTACTCGCCGACGCATCGGAGTCTGAAAAGACCTTAAAGCGGACGCTTACCGCAGGGTCGCTAGTGGCTCTCGGTATCGGCGCAATCATTGGTGCAGGTTTGTTTGTGCGTACTGCTTCCGCTGCTGCGCAAAATGCAGGCCCTTCTGTAACCATTGGATTTATAGTTGCAGCGATAGGCTGTGCTTTAGCCGGCTTATGTTATGCTGAGCTATCTTCTTCTATTCCAATTTCAGGTAGTGCTTATACTTACACCTACGCCACAATGGGTGAGTTATTGGCATGGATTATTGGATGGGACCTCGTACTCGAATATGCTGTAGGTGCTGCAACGGTTGGCATTGCCTGGAGTGAATACTTAAATAACCTGCTGGTAAATGTTTTCAATGCCAGCCCCATACCTTATGAATGGTGCCATTCTCCGTTTGAAACATCTGCAGGGTCCGTTCAGGGCATAATGAATTTACCTGCATTATTTATAGTAACATTACTAAGCTTGCTATTAATTAAAGGAACGCAGGAATCTGCTTTTGTTAACGGCATTATTGTTATTACAAAAGTAGCGATTGTTATCCTCATCATCATTTTTGGATGGAGCTTCATCAATCCTGCTAACCATACGCCTTACATTCCTGAGCCTTCTATTTTTACAGATAGTGAAGGTATCCACCATAATTTTGGAGGCATAATGGGTATTCTTGGTGCCGCGGGAACTGTGTTCTTTGCCTTTATCGGTTTCGATGCAGTAAGTACTGCTGCTCAGGAAACAAAAAACCCTAAAACCGCAATGCCTATTGGTATTCTTGGATCTTTGGCTATCTGTACCGTATTATATATACTATTTGCTCATGTGTTAACCGGACTTGCGCCAGTTGATTTTTTCAGGACTAATGGAAAAGAAGCCTCTGTAGTAGCTGCTATCCACAGTTTTATGCCGGGTTATGCATGGTTAGGCAAATTAGTAACCGTAGCTATCCTAGCTGGATTTTCTTCTGTGATATTAGTAATGCTTTTAGGACAAAGCCGCGTATTTTATTCAATGAGTAAGGACGGACTATTGCCCAAGATCTTTAGCGACTTGCATCCTAAATTTAAAACACCTTACAAAGCCAACTTAATTATCCTTGTTCTTGTTGCTTTATTTGCTGCATTTGTACCAGGAGATATTGTTGGAGATATGACAAGTATTGGCACATTATTCGCCTTTATCTTGGTTTGTGCTGCAGTAATTGTGCTTAGAAAAACAGAACCTAATTTACCAAGGGAGTTTAGAGCTCCGTGGGTGCCTTTCCTTCCAATTCTTGGTATAATAGTTTGTTCGGCCATGATATTTGGTTTACACTGGACAAACTGGCTTAGATTAATTGGATGGCTTGCAATCGGTTTTGTGATCTATTTTGGTTACAGCAGAAAACATTCTAAACTTGGTAATCAAGGGATAACTGTTGATCCGGTTGATCCCCCAGCACCAAAACTATAATAAAATTATTTCTAGTAGCCCCTTCCAAAATCTGGAGGGGGCTTTTTTTTTACCATTTACTTCTGCAAATGCTATACCTTTGACCAATAATCGAATTATTCAGCTATGGAATTTAACTTCAGCCAGATCCTGTCTACCTCAATGGTACTGTTTGCTATAATTGATATATTAGGTTCCATACCCGTTGTTATTGAACTGAGAAGGAAAGCGGGTCACATACAATCAGAAAAGGCCTCAATAGTTGCAACCACACTAATGATCATTTTTTTATTTGCGGGAGAGACTTTACTCAAGGTTATTGGCCTCGATGTTGCATCTTTCGCCATCGCTGGATCTATCGTAATCTTCTTTATTGCTATGGAAATGGTACTTGGCTTGTCCATCTTTAAGGATGGAGATGCTCCTGAAACCGTTTCTATAGTTCCGCTCGCCTTTCCGCTTATTGCGGGCGCCGGAACCATGACTACCTTACTTTCTCTAAAAACTGAGTATGCTACTCAGAATATTATTATTGGCATTTTACTTAATATGGTTTTTGTATATGTGGTATTAAAGAATACAGAACGCCTTGAGAAATTATTAGGTAAATCTGGGCTTAACGTACTTAGAAAGGCATTTGGAATTATACTTTTGGCTATTGCCATTAAGTTATTCAGGAACAATACCGGACTGTAACAAAATTTCAATAAATAGTTATAGACTAAAAGCCAAAAGGCCAATAACTACCTTATTTTTTGATCAGCCTTGCTGCGAACATCGTATCAGCCTTGTCATTATAGCCCTTTATGACATCCATCTTTTCCACTTTTAAGGGTAGATTTTCAGTTAACCATTCTACAACTTCCTCATTTTCTTCAGTAAAAACAGAGCAGGTTATATAGATAAGCGGTTTTCCTTCCTTAAGATATTTTACCACATTTGCAGCAATGGATTTTTGAAGCCTTGAAAAATTGGCCACCTTTTGTTCATCAAAATAATAAAGCATTTCAGGTGTTCGGCCCCACGTACCAGAACCTGTGCAGGGCGCATCAAGGATAATTCCATCAAATTCATAATGGTGAAGATCCTGATCGTTATTTAGGAGTAGATCAAGTACCTTTTTTTGATACTTCTTTAATCCAGCTTCCTGGAAACGCTCGTCTAAGTTGGCTAGACTATTTTCCCTTATGTCACTTACAAGTAGCTGTATCTGCGGCTCCAAATCATGAAGAAGCAATGATTTTCCACCGGAGGCCGCACAGCAGTCCCACCAATAGTCCCATTTTTCCGGCTTAAAGAAATCTCCGGTTTTCTGAGACGAAAGATCCTGTACTTGGTGGTATTGCTGACTTTGCAATAGTTGCTCCAACCTGGTACCATTTGGCAAAGCAATTACCTGTTCTGAAAGCTGAGTGAAAGGAACATCTGCCGCTAATAAATTCTCCGTCACCCCTTTTAAGTGCGCTATTTTTACCCTTAGAAAAAGATCTGGCTGGGTTAAATAAGAAGTGTAAAAATCCTTTTTATCAATGGAGTTGCTAATTGCAGCGTTAAAATTAAATATGTCTTCAAGTTTAAACTCTGGATAAGCCTTCTCTATTAGCTCAAGTTTATGCGCAACACTTTCAGTTACCTGATCTTTAATATCGGGCAGGTAATTGTCTATTATTAAACTGGAGGTATGACTACAAAGAAAGTCTGCAATAGCTAATCTCTGCAGCCGACTTTCATTCATTAATGCTTTGCCTAATCGAAAAAAACTATAGATATAACGGGTAACCCAACGCCTGTCCGAGGATCCCATTTGTTTGTTTTGCTTAAAATAGGCAAATAAGAAACGGTGCAGGGGCAAAATACCATCATAACTTTTAAAAATTTGTTCAAATGCTCTAACCTGGTGTTCTACCCTCATTCAATAATATTTAAAGCAAAATTGTGATATTTAAGTAGCATTACACTTGTATTGATATATCCCTGTTTGGGATCGTATTGAAATACAAAATTATTTTGCAAGCCTTTATATTTTTCCTTTGTTAGGAACTGCTGATAATTCTTTCCATGATCGGTCAATAATTTTCCAAAATAATAGCCTGAATCAAATCCTTTAAATGCATATTCACTTGGTTCAAAGTGAAATACAGAACGATATTTTCTGATAAACTGAGCGACTTCTTTGCGGGAATAATCTATCTTATAGGAAGAGCTTACAACTGTATTCAATGCCTGCAACTTATCTATGCTATAGCTTTGTTTAATCCAATCTGGATGTCCATACAAATCAATTGAAAGACCTGCATTTTTTAATTTAATCAGCTTATCAATCGTTGAAATCACAAACTTTTTATTAGAAGAACTGAGCAGGATAACATACTTTTTGTTCTTGATCAATTTAAGTTCCATAGTAAATACAGACGCAAATTCCTGGAAAAACAATGGCCTCTTGGGATCTTGGAAGAACTTCCTCAAAGGAGACGCCATCATTTCATCATCGGCATTTCCAGGATTGATCAGCACCACTACAGTCTGCTCAGGAGTATATTTTTTTACTATATAATCTTCTATTTTTTCAGCATGTAAATCAACATTACTGATCATGGAAATCATATTAGGATTATTGAATTCCTTGGGATGAGTGGCCGCAAGTGGACTAACAATCGCTATGTTTTTTGCTATTGAATATGCCCTGATGTGTTTTAATCCTTCCGGAAAAATAGGCCCGACAATAAGGTTACTAGATAGCAATCCACCGTTCTGCATTAATCCTTCTATTTGTGAATTATTATCACGGATGTCATATACCTTAAGTTTAAAATTTAATCCGGATGCAGCTGCCGAGTCCATACCCAACTTGAAGCCCTGGTAAAAATCAATTGCCATTGCAGATTTTTCAACCTCAGCTTTTGTTGCGATTTTTAAATTTACGCTGTTTAGTTTAAACGGCAATAACAAGGAAACAACGGCCTCTGTAAATTTAACTGCCGGTTTTTCAGGCTTTTTGTCCACTGCCTTAGGTGTTTCCTTCGGTTTGGTAACCACGGTTACAACCTTTGGAGAACAAGCAGCTAAAATTAATCCAAGAAGAACAGCGAGCCAATACTTACTCCCATTCAATAGTTGCCGGTGGTTTTGAGCTGATATCATATACAACGCGATTTATTCCCTTTACTTTGTTAATGATCTCATTCGAAATTTTTGCCAGTACAGGATATGGAAGGTGACACCAATCTGCCGTCATCCCATCTACTGATTCTACTGCCCTTAGGCATATTACATTCTCATAGGTACGTTCATCACCCATTACACCTACGGACTGAACAGGTAGGAATATAGCTCCCGCCTGCCAAACTTGGTCGTACAAACCAGCTTCTTTTAAGTTATCGATGTAAATCGCATCCGCTTCTTGGAGTATGGCTACCTTTTCGGGAGTCACTTCGCCCAGAATCCTTATGGCCAAACCCGGGCCAGGGAAAGGGTGTCGACCAATAATGAAATGTTCTAAACCTAAAGATGTCCCAACCCTTCTTACTTCATCTTTAAACAAAGTATTCAAAGGCTCAACTACTTTAAGTTTCATGAAATCAGGCAATCCGCCTACATTATGATGAGATTTTATTGTAGCTGATGGTCCTTTAACTGAAACAGATTCAATTATGTCAGGATAAATGGTTCCCTGAGCAAGCCATACTACATCTTCTACCTCATGCGCTTCATCATCAAATACTTCTATAAATACCCGCCCAATTGCTTTACGTTTTAACTCAGGATCTTTTAATCCAGCCAGCTGACTTAAAAAGCGATCTTTAGCATCTACGCCTTTAATGTTCAGCCCAAGGTGTTTATACTGCTCCAATACAGCCTCGTATTCATTTTTACGAAGTAGTCCGTTGTCAACAAAAATGCAATGCAAGTTCTTTCCAATCGCTTTATGCAATAAGATAGCAGCTACTGAAGAATCTACACCGCCAGAAAGCGCTAGAACAACTTTATCGTTACCCAGTTTTTCTTGCAATGCTGCAATTGTTGTTTCAACGAATGCATCTGCAGTCCACTCTTGTTTGCATTCACAGATATCGACAAGAAAATTTTCCAGCAACTGCTTTCCATCAGAGCTATGTGTTACTTCTGGATGGAACTGTATAGCATATGTATTAGAATCTATAATTTGGAAAGCAGCAACCTTTACACTATCGGTACTTGCAATTATTTCAAAGTTTTCTGGCACTACTGTAATGGTATCTCCGTGAGACATCCAAACCTGAGATCCTTTATTAATTTTTTTAAATAATTTATTTTCTGCGGCAACAAAGTTTAGGTTAGAACGACCATATTCTCTTGTTGAGGATTGCTGTACCTCGCCACCTAAATGCTGGGCAATATATTGAGCGCCATAACATACAGCTAGTACAGGGTAATGATTATGAAACTTTGCAAGATCTATTTGTGGAGCATCTTCCTGACGCACAGAAAAAGGGCTTCCAGAAAAAATGATCCCTTTTACGTCTGCTGTAAGTTCAGGAATGTTATTGAAGGGATGTATTTCGCAATAAACGTTTAACTCGCGCACCCTCCGGGCAATTAATTGTGTATATTGAGAACCAAAATCGAGAATAATGATTTTTTCTAGCATGGCCAAAGTTAAGAAAATTTAATCACCTCCACACCGAACCTTTGCAAAAAATCAACCCCTTCATCACTAGGTAAGCCTTTGTATTCTGCATAGGAATCCCTATATAGCACAATTTTTATACCTGAAGACAAGATCAGCCTGGCACAGGCGATACAGGGAGAAAGTGTGGTATAAAGTGTAGCCCCCGAAATCTTTGACCCATTTTTGACCGCGTACAGAATAGCGTTTTCTTCCGCATGCAATGCAAGAGAACAACTCCCTTTCGAATCTCTGTCGCAACCGGTATCGGGCCATTCCTCATCGCAGTTATGTGTGCCAGCCGGCGGTCCGTTATAGCCAATTGAAATGATACGGGTATCTTTAGCCAACACAGCACCTACATGCGCACGAACGCAGTGTGAGCGTGCCGCAAGATCTGATGCCAGGTTCATGAATATGTGATTAAAGCTTGGTTTATTTGCCATGTTATACTAAAAAAGCCACAGGATACTTTCCTGTGGCTGCAAAAATAAATTAAAAATCTTAATGTCCGCCAGAAAGCTTTCTATCGAAAGAAATGCCTTGGCTTCTCAATATACCGCTAACTTTCCAGGCATAAAATGCGAGGTAAGCAAAACAGATAATTCCTACTACATAGCTATATTGAATTCCCGTGAACTCAGAAACATATCCTTGTATCCAACTTATGATACCGCCACCCATAATCATCATGATTAGGAAGCTACTTCCCTGACTGGTATTTTTACCTAATCCGCTTACTGCCAAGGTAAAGATACATGGCCATAATGTGCTGCAAAACAAACCAACACTAGTAAAGGCATATACGCTCACCATACCGGTAGTTGACATCCCAATTATAAGGGCAGCTATGCCAACCAACGAAAAAATCAATAGCATCCTCGCCGGGTTTCCTTTACTCGCTGCATCAGCAATGATTAATAATAGGATAATTACTGCATAAACGTAAAAAGGAGCCAGGTCATGTTTTGCTATTGCGTTTACAGCAAGGAATATTCCGAAAGCAAGGTAAGGAGCAATAAATCTTAAGATTTTTTGTATGTTGATTTTGTCTGTAAAAGCTTCAACAGCTCCGGTCCACCTTCCTATCATCATACTCGCCCAATACAAAGAAATATATGGGGCAATATCTTTTAAGGCAAAACCTAAATCCTTTTCCATATATGCAGGTAAGTTACTAGCTGTAGAAACTTCAACTCCAACATATACAAAAATGGCAAACATACCCATAACCAACTGGGGATAACGCAAGGCTGAACTTTTCATTGAAGAATCCTCAACAGTTCCCTCTACCAATGCGGGCCTGTCTGGCAATGAAGAAAACTTTAGAAATATAGCAACAACAATAAATGCAGCTCCAAGAATCAAATATGGTATTTTAACACTTTCAATACTGATGCTGCTGACAGCATTCGTGCTGGATCCGAAAATAGCGAAACTCACGATAAGCGGCCCGATGGTTGTACCGAAGTTATTAACTCCCCCGGCTAATGTTAGTCGCTGAGAACCTGTAGAAATGGGGCCTAATGCAATAGCAAGAGGATTTGCAACGGTTTGCTGCAATGAAAAGCCCAGCGCTACTATAAACAGACCTGACAACATCAGTGGGAATGATCCCAGGTTAGCAGCAGGATAAAACAATAGGGTACCGATTGCAGATATGACTAATCCAAGAGCAAGGCCATTCTTGTAACCAATCTTATTAACCAAATCTTGCTTGATCAGAACAGAGATACCTGTATATATTATTGAGCCAACAGTGTAAGCAATATAAAATGCCAATGAAACCCATTGACTTTGACTTTGAGAAAGGTTAAATGCTTGCTTAAAGACAGGTATTAAGATATCATTACTTGCGGCAACAAAGCCCCAAAAAAAGAATACCGTGACTAACGGGATGAATTGTGCCCACTTGGTTTGTGTCTGTTCTGAACTCATATTTTAATTTAGTTTTTAATGTGTTAAACATAAATAAAAAAAACTGTACACGGAAGTACAATATGTACAAAGAGCACGCTTTACACATAGACCATACAAATACCATATTTAGCCCATATTGCTACACTAATCAGGCACCTTTTTATGTACAAGTATAGTCTTTGTATCGAAGCCCCTAATATGTTCCGCTTGTACCATTTTTCGGTCAAATGGCGTACTAAAAACGGTCATTTGATGTACCAACTTAGGTCATATGACCTTTTTTAGCACACCGCATTTCGGTAAATTTGTGGTACACAACGCGAGGTTAGCAAGCGGTGATTGCATGTGAAAAAGTTCTTTGACGTATTTTTAAAATTTGGATTTTTAAGTAGTTGACTAGCATAGTCCTTTTTATTTACACTTCGAAATCTCGCTTGAACTGGTGTTAAAATATCACTGTTTATGTTTAAAATTGCATATTAGCATATTATATCTGTTGAACTGAATGTTTGAAGCAATATTACAAGGAATAGGTGCAGGGGTTTTATTTTCGTTTTTGACGGGCCCTGTCTTTTTTTCTATGATCAAAACCAGTATTGAATCAGGCTTCAAAGCAGGGTTCGCTCTAGCTATTGGAGTAATCTTCAGCGATATAATATTTATTTCCTTAACCATATTTAGCTCTCAGTTTGTTGATTATAATTCTGAGTACAATCAATATATAGGCATTATCGGAGGCTTGTTTCTATTTGGTATTGGTATTTACTATTTATTCCACAAAGTAAAAGTAAACTACGAGATGGCGCACACCATTAAAATCCGCAAACGTGGATATATATTGAAGGGATTTTTAATGTGCCTGCTCTCTCCTTCTACGCTCATGTTTTGGATCATGGTTGGCGGAATTATTTCGGTACAGCTTCATTACGATATGGCCGAGAAGGTGGTGTTTTTTGCAGTTGCCATGACAACCCAGCTATCGGTAGATTGTGTTAAAACCTATTACGCTGCTAAGCTCAGAGACAAAATCAAAGAAAAAAACATACAGGCGCTAAATAAAATAGCCGGAGCAGTGATCTTGATCTTTGCTATCCGGCTATTTGTACAGGTAATATTAAAATACTACCACTAATTCTTTTTAATAAGCTCTTTGGTTATTTCCTTCTTTCCAGTTTACAAAGGCTTTATTAACCACTTTATTTCCACCAGGTGTTGGGTAATTTCCAGAAAAGTACCAGTCTCCACTATGGTTAGGGCAAGCTACATGTAGGTTATCAAGTGTCTGGTAAATCACTTTCACTTCCGCATTGATATTTTCCGGAGTAATAATTTTAGTAATCTGATCTGATATTTCCTGTTGTTTAAACGGCCTGTAGATATCTTTTACATGATTTACAATCTCTTCTTTAGGCAGTAGCAAAGAAGCTTTACATTTTTGATAAACTTCTTCTATGATGTGTTCCATTCCGTTAGCCTTTAAAAGTTGTATAGCAGCTTCAAAGGCAACAAATTGACCCATTTTAGACATATCAATACCATAACAATCTGGATAACGGATCTGTGGGGCAGAAGATACAATAATGATTTTCTTAGGATGAAGCCTATCAATGATCTTGATAATACTTTGTTTAAGCGTAGTACCTCTTACAATAGAATCATCAACTGCAACTAGCGTATCTGTATGATTTTTAATTACTCCATAGGTAGTATCATAAACATGTGCTACCATATCTTGCCTATCGGCATCCTGGGTAATGAAAGTCCTAAGCTTAACATCTTTGATGGCCAGTTTCTCCACTCTTGGATTCATAGACAACAACTCATCCAACTGCTCGTCTGTTAATGTCTCCTTTCGGTGAAGCAGTGTATCCTTTTGTACATTTCTAATGTAACTGTGAAGACCTTCAACCATTCCATAAAATGATACTTCTGCAGTATTTGGAATAAATGAAAATACCGTATTCTTAAGGTTTGAATTTACCGCCTCAAGGATCTGATCGCACAATAGTGCTCCAAGATGCTTACGCTCCCGGTAAATCTCAGCATCACTACCTCTGGAGAAATAGATGCGCTCAAATGAACAAGCTCTTTTCTCTTCGGGATCCCTGAATATTTCCTGACTAACTGTTCCATCTTTCTTAACAATCAACGCATGACCGGGTTGTATTTCTTTAACATCTTTAAACGGAATATTAAATGCAGTCTGAATTGCCGGCCGTTCTGAAGCAGCCACTACAATTTCATCGTCCTGGTAATAAAACGCCGGCCTGATACCAGAAGGGTCTCTTAATACAAAGGCATCGCCATTACCAACTATTCCAGATATCGCATAGCCTCCATCCCAGTTCTTGGCAGAACGTTTCAGTATTTTTGCGATGTCAAGGTTATCAGATATTTTATGGGTGATATCCACATTATCCAGTCCCTCTTTTTTGTATTCATCAAATAAGGTTTGGTTCTCATCATCCAGAAAGTGACCTATTTTCTCTAAAACAGTTACTGTATCTGCCTGCTCCTTAGGATGCTGCCCCAATTCGTACAATTGCTCTAACAACTCATCAACATTGGTCATATTGAAGTTACCAGCAATTACCAGATTCCTGGTCATCCAGTTATTCTGGCGTAGAAATGGGTGACAGTTCTCAATGCTGTTCTGTCCATGTGTACCGTATCTAAGGTGGCCTAACAACACCTCTCCAATAAAACTCACATTTGCTTTTAGCCATTCGGCATCCTGCATCAGTTCTGGTGTTTCATTCTGAATACCTACAAACTTGCTCTGTACATATCCAAAGATGTCTGCAACAGCATTCTGAGCCATAGACCTGTACCTGCTAATGTAGCGGTGCCCAGGTTTCATATTCAGTTTAATGGTAGCAATACCTGCGCCATCCTGACCGCGGTTATGCTGTTTTTCCATTAAAAGATAAAGCTTATTGAGTCCGTAAAGTGCAGTACCGTACTTTTCCTGGTAATACGAGAGGGGTTTCAGAAGCCTGATAAAAGCTATCCCGCATTCGTGTTTAATCGAATCACTCATTAGTGTCTTATTTGAGCCGCAAATTTAGAGTTAATAACCTTTAGAACCTAGAAAGAAATGCAATCTAAATTCAGATTATAGTCATCTTAGTCTCACAGATCAACATGCTCTGATTTGACCACCGCATGGAAAAATAAAGAGGCGTGCTCATTAAATATTTCAGATTCACCAGTAGTAAAAAAGCTTCTTTTACCGTCGATCCCGAGCTTCTGTTTCATTTCCGGATGGTTCTCTAAGTAATGAGCCAGGCTACTTGCCACAATGTCACCTTGCCCAACCAGCTTCACATTTGGAGGTAGCACCAATTCTATCTTTGGCGCCAACAACGGGTAGTGCGTACAAGCCAGTAATATGGTATCTATCATCTTATTTTTTGAGAGCAGGCTGGCTATATATTTTTCAATGAAATAATCAGCTCCAGAATTGAGGTGCTCATTGTTCTCCACTAATGGAACCCACATAGGGCAGCTCTGTTGGTGTACTACAACGTTAGGAAAGAATTTGCTAATCTCCATTAGATAAGACGATGAGTTAACAGTCCCCCTGGTGCCCATTACCCCTATTACTTTTGTGGCGCTGTAATCGCCAATTACCTCAGCGGTAGGCCTGATAACTCCAAGCACCCTATTTTCAGGAAACTTAACTGGAAGAACTTTTTGTTGTATCGATCTAAGTGCTTTGGCCGATGCTGTATTACAAGCTAATATAACTAGAGGGCATCCTTGAGAAAACAACCATTCTACGCACTCTAGGGTATACTCATAGACAGTTTCAAAAGAATGGTCGCCATAAGGTGAACGGGCATTATCGCCCATGTAGATGTAATTATAATCAGGTAGCTTTTCCGATATAGACTTGAATACGGTTAAACCACCGTACCCTGAATCAAATATGCCTATAGACTGATTTTTCATGATAAAAAAACGGGATTGAGTTTTATTACTCAATCCCGCAATTTAATTATTTAACATCATATACAGTACCCTCGGCGCCGATAGCTGTTTTTATTTTACTTTTTTTTGGGTGCAACACTAGGTGCAGCTGCAGTTGCAGAAATTCCCAATTTAGTTTTGATCAAAGTAGTGATGTCTTCACCGCCATCAAAATAAACCAATGCTGGGTTTGCAGTATCAAATACATATGCATAACCCTTTTCTTTTGAAACGGCATTGATAGCTGCAGCAGCTTTTGCCTTAATTGGGTTGAAAACCTCAGTGTTCTTTTGTTCTAGTTCTTGCTGTGCTTTTGCTTTGGCGTCTTCAATACGTTTTTGAAGGTCTTGCAAATCAGCACCTGCCGCTTGTAATTCCTTACCAACAACTTCTTTATTTGCTTCGCTGATTGTTTTTTCTTTGGCTTGTGCTGCCTGATACTTTGTTTGGTACTCACTGATCATTTTATCGATCTCTGCAGACTTTGTCTTACTAAGTGTTTCCAATGCGGTTTGACCAGTTTTAAATTCTGGCATTGCTTCGATAATCAGCGCCGAATTCAAGTGTGCCAATTTTTGTTGTGCATTTGCAATGTTAGCGGTAAACAGTAACCCTGCTGCTACAAAAAATGCGTTCATTAACTTTCTCATCTCTATTGTTCTTAAAAATTGTTGTAATTTACTTATTTATGTGTTATTTCAAAATAGTTCCTGGCTTGTAGCCTAATCTGGTAATTACTTCATTACTGACATCGTAGCTACTGCTCGCATAAATCATCATGGTTGATTCGCTGCTTTTATCAAAAATAAAATCAAAGAATTTCGCCTTCGCAATTTCAGAAATGGCTTTAGTTACTTTCTCCTGAATTGGAGTTAATAACTTTGTTCTGTTTTGAAACAGCTCACCATCCGGACCGAAAATTCTCCGTTGAAAATCTTTAGCATCTTTTTCTTTTTCAATAATCTCGTTCTCTCTTCGTTTACGCATATCTGCAGTTAGTAACACCTGATCAGCCTGATATAATTTGTACATTTTATCAATCTCGGTAAAATTGTTATCTACCTGCTTTTGCCATTGCTCCGAAAGCACGTTAAGTTGGCTTAATGAAGATTTATATTCCGGCAAATGTTTCAAAATGTATTCTGTATCCACATACGCAAACTTTTGTGCAAAGGATGCGAACCCGGTTAGCAGAAAGAAGCAGATTAAAAAGTATTTTTTCATTTTGTTATGTTTTTCAATAGGTGTCAAACGCTTAATTAAAAACCTCCCAATTGCTGGGCAATACTAAAGTGGAACTGTCCCTTATTAGCGTCTGGCAAACCAGGTATTTTATCAAAACCATATCCATAATCTACGCCAAGCAATCCAAATATAGGCAAGTAAATTTTAGCACCTACACCTACCGATCTTCTTATATTAAAAGGATTAAAGTCGCTAAACTTATCCCACGTATTACCACCTTCAGCAAATGCAACAACAAAAGCTGTAGCAGATTGGCTTGCAATTACAGGATACCTTATTTCCATTACATATTTGTTAAAGATGGGGCTTCCTGATTTCTGAGCAAGATTTACATTAGATCCAACGGGAACTACTGAATTGTTGGCATAACCACGCATAGCGATCAGTTCAGAACCCTGCAAGAAATCAAAACCCTGCATACCATCTCCACCCAATTTAAAACGCTCGAATGCCGATTGTCCAACTGCACGGTTATATAAACCAAGGAATCCGAATTGTGCTTGTGCCTTTACCACAAACTTACCCGCCAATCTTTGGTACCATTGAGATTCAAATTTCCATTTATGATACTCCGTGAACTTATAACGCTGTTTGTCTGAAGCTGTCGCGTAGTTCACATTATTTAACAGAGAATACGGTGGTGTAGCTTGAATGGTAAACCTGAAGATAGACCCATCAGTAGGGAAAATCGTACTATTTCTTGAATCCCTGCTCAATTCCTGCGTTAAGTTGAAATTATACGACGTACCAGTATTAAACAGATACCCAGGATAATTAGTCAAGATATATTGCTGTGCATTGATAGAGTGCGTAAGCTGGAAGTAATTATCGGGAAATTTCAATACTCTTCCTAAGCTAACCGTAACCCCATTCAAACGAATCTTTTGCGCATTCTGACTATTAGAACTAGCACCGTTGGACTGAGATGAAGTGAAAGCACTTACTCCAAAACTAATTGGCTTCTTTCCTCCAAGCCATGGTTCAGAGAATGAGAAACTGTAAGACTGATAATATTTACCATTCGTCTGCCCTCTAAGGCTCAATTTTTGTCCATCACCTTTTGGCAATGGTTTATATGCAGAGCCATTAAACATATTCCTTAAAGAAAAATTATTGAACGTCAATCCTAGTGTTCCAATAATGTTACCACCACCAAAACCACCAGATAGTTCAATTTGATCTGACGGTTTTTCCTCCACCACATAATGAATATCCACGGTACCATCAGCAGCATTTGGCTTTACATCAGGGACAGTTTTAGATTCATCAAAATAACCAAGTTGACCTAATTCCCGTATAGTACGGACTAAAAGCTCTTTAGAAAACTTCTCTCCAGGTTTAGTACGAACCTGACGCAGCGCAACCCGGTCGTGCGTAATGCTATTACCTTTAATCGTTATGCGGTTATTGGTATACTGTGGCCCTTCAGCAATGCGCATTTCCAGATCAACAGTATCGCCATAAATTTTAGTTTGAACAGGGTCCACAAGAAAGGTTAGGTAACCATCGTTCAGGTATAAACTTGAAACATCTTCGCCTGAAGGACTTCCACGAAGTTTCTTCTCCATTTTCTCCTCACTAAACACTTCACCCTTTTCTATACCCAATATGGTCTCTAATGCCTTGTCTGTATATTTTGCGTTTCCAGCCCAGGTTATATTACCGAAGTAATATTTAGGTCCTTCATATAAATCTATCTTAATACCAATAGATTTATCATTGTACTTATAAATGCTGTCTTTTAAGATAGCCGCATCACGATAACCCTTTTCCTGCATTTTCGCTATAAGTTTTATCTTATCTTCATCATACTTTTCTTTATTAAACTTGCCCGACCCAAAGACTTTATAGAAAGCCTGTTGTTTCGTCTTTTTAAGGAATTTTTTTAGTTTGGCAGAAGAGAAATCCTTGTTCCCAGTAAAGTTGATTTCATGTACTTTAACCTTATCGCCTTTGGTAACAAATACTTGTAAAACCATTCCATTCTCAAGATTGGGATCTGGAATAGTTTTGTATTCTACAGAAGTAAAGAAAAACCCTTTCCCTAACAAATACTTTTTAATGATTGCGGTAGTAGAATTATAAAGGTTGTCATTAATAATTGCCTTACCTTTTTTCTCATTGATCTTTTCAAGAATATCCGTCTTCTGAGATTTACTTAAACCGTTCAGTTCAAAGGTACTTAAACGCGGGCGCTCTACCACTGCAATATCAAAGTAAACGGTATCTGCATCAATCTTACTGATGTCTAGTTTTATATCATCGAACAAGCCTTGGCTCCACAACACTTTGATGGCATTTGCTGTAGCTTCTCCAGGTAATGTTATACGTTCTCCTTTGATCAGTTTTGAAAGTGTAATGATCACCTCTTTATCAATAAATTGGGTGCCACTAATGGTAGTTCCACCAATAATGTATTCTTTTGGATTGAAATAATCGAGCTCGAGACCATTCACCTTTAAGGTTGGGTGGGCAGGAGGAGTTTGTGGCCGGGTAATTTGTGCCATGGTTGGTAAACCAATCAAAAGCAAAAATATGAGTTGATATATTCTTTTCATTTACAATCTAAAAATCGACGCTAAGTTAATTTAAACACATGTTAAAAAGTGTTAAAGTTAAAATTAGTTCAACTGTTCACTAATTTTACCGAAGCGACGTTCGCGCTTTTGGTAGTCTACAATAGCTTCAAAAAGACTCTCCTGTCTGAAGTCAGGCCATAAGGTATCAGTAAAATAAAGCTCGGTATAAGCCATCTGCCATAATAGAAAATTACTCACCCGGTGTTCTCCGCTAGTGCGGATCATCAGCTCGGGATCGGGCATATTAACTGTAGTTAGCTCTTTTGAAAAATTCTCTTCATTGATATCCGCTATGGTAATTTTTTTTTCTTCAATCTGTTGCGCAAGTTTTTTTGCCGCATTCAAAATTTCCCACTTTGCACTGTAGCTTAAAGCAAGTGTTAACGTACAGCGGGTATTGTTCGCCGTTTTATCCATCGCACTTTTTAAGTCGTCAATACATTTTTGTGGTAAGGATGCAATATCGCCTATTGCGTTAAGACGGATGTTATTTTTCGTTAGGGTAGGTGTTTCCTGATTAATAGTAGATATCAATAACTCCATTAGCGCATTAACTTCCTCAATAGGCCTGTTCCAGTTCTCAGTCGAGAATGCATAAACAGTTAAATATTTAATTCCTATGTCTGCACATCCCTCCACAATATCCTTAACGGAAAGCACACCGGTTTCATGACCGAAATGCCTGAATTTTCCCTGATTTTTAGCCCATCGCCCATTACCATCCATGATAATCGCTATATGTTCAGGAAGGCGTGTAACATCAATTTGTTCTTTGAATCCCATTATAATGTGCAAATATGCCTAAAATGTATAACATTTCTGGGACACAAATGTAAAAGATATGCCAACACCTACAAACATATAAGAATCTCTTTTCCTAAAATCCCCTCTTTGGCTTCCTGGACGCCCATAATCGGGATTTGAAGAAGGGTTAGAAAGTTCTTCACGAACCGCCCTGTTCCCATCCGCCGGCCAAACATTCGGGTCTGCATACACCCCACTCACATCATCCAGATAGTCTGTAAAAGCAGTACGATATCCTATTTGGGTAAATAAGCCCCAACTGTCTTTAAGTTTGAATTTCATACCTAATCCATAGGGCACTGACAATGCAAAATTTCTGTAGGCATTCGCCTGTCCTTCTGTTTGATAAAACCGCAGCCGGTAAGCTTCAGTCGAGTTTCCTATTTGGTAATTGCCTTTCGGACTAAAGAAAACCAGTCCAATGCCTGTAAAAATATAAGGTGTAAAATTCTTAGCACCACCCCCAGCAAAGTACTCCAAAAAATTAAAGTCTGCCTGCATACTCAATTCATTTAATGAAGTACTAAAGTTGAGTGCCCTGTTTTGCTCATAAGCATTACTACTCTTTAAGTCGTCAGCTTTTACCTTGCCGTAATTATACTGCAATCCAACAGCCCAATAAGGATCCAGATTTAGTTTCAGATAAGCCCCGGCAGATGGCCCGCTTACTTTAAAATAATGTGTTTGATTCAGATCCCCAATATAAGCAGCACCTCCACCTCCTAATCCTATTTCGAGATTCTGCGCAGCAGTATTGGTATACTTAAATGTAAATAGTAAAAAAAACCAGGCAAAAAACAGCTGATATCGCATATTAATAATTCCGCGTATCAATTCCCCACAACAACTTGTTGCGAAGCGTAGTCAGGTAGCTTTCATTGTTTAAACGAATCAAATTTACATGAAAAGAGGCCTTGTTCAAAGTTATTTTAACAGACCTGTCTACTGTTTCAGTTCTGGAATCACAAGAAACTAAAAACTTAGCGCTACGCGCTTCAATTTCAAATGTAAGGGAAACCTCATCCGGAATGATCAACGGTCTAACGTTTAGGTTATGCGGCGCAATGGGCGTTACCACGAAATTTTGCGAACTCGGATAAATAATCGGCCCGCCACAGCTCAATGAATATGCGGTGGATCCTGTAGGTGTAGCAATAATTAATCCGTCAGCCCAATAGGAGTTGACAAATTCATTATTCATATAAGCATGAATAAGCATCATCGCAGAATTGTCTCTCCTGTGTATGGTTACATCATTTAACGCGAAATTTTCATCGCCAAAAAGGCCTTGTTTTGAACTGAAGCTCAGCAGTGTGCGCTTATCTAAACTGTAGTTTTTATTGTGGATCGCGTCAATCGCAGTCTTTATTTCGTCTTTATTAATACTAGCGAGGAATCCAAGGCGACCGAAATTGATTCCGATCACAGGAATCCCAGAATCTCTTACCAATGCGAGGGTATCCAACAGCGTTCCATCTCCCCCAAGACTGATCAATACGTCTGTCTTATCTGGCAATTCTTTGTGATCTTGAAAGGTAATAATGCGGTCTGGAAGCTTGATCTTGTCAATAATAAAATCCAGATATTGTTTGTGGACTAATATTGGGGTATCGTATTGCTCCAGTACAGTAAAAACTTCTTGTACAAAAGGTAATACACTATTATTAAACGCTCTGCCGTAAATCGCAATCATTAATTATACATTTAAATAATTCATAAATGAATTATATCTGTCTTCCGTACCATCGTCAGAAAGTGTAGTATTAAATACAGCTTTAACCTGATAATTATAACGTTCAAAAGAAGCTATAATGCCAGAAAGCTCTGTCTTGTTAATTTTAAGTGTAACCTCAAGTTTCGTAGAATCCGGGAATGACTGTACATAAGATGAAAGGATCTGGGCATTATCGGCCTCTACGATCTGAGCCATGTGGGACAAAGAATTGTTCCTGTTGCTAATTTCCAGAACAATAATACCACCATACTCTTTAACCGCATAAATCTCTGATGTATAAGCGATAATATTATTAATAGAAACTAAACCCAGGTAATTTTTTTTATAGTCCAGTACAGGCACTATGGAAAGGTTTAACTGGTTAAACACCCTGATAATATCATACACATGAGCATCTTCATACACAAAAGGATTGAGCAGCGGCAAAGAAATAGCGCCGATTGCCTGTTGTGTATCCTTAACTTCTATCAGATCTTCTTCGGCAATTAAGCCCAAAAAATGGCTTTCGTTTACAATAGGCAAATGGTAAAGTTTAAACTCGGTCATCCTTTCCAACGACTTCTGAACTGAATCAGAGGTTTTTAGCGGTGTTATTGAATTGGATATGAGTTCAGATGCAAACATTTATTTTAATAAAATTCTATTCAAAAATTTGTCAAGATAATCGTTAAATACCTCCGGTCTCTCCATCATAGGAGCATGACCGCATTGGTCTACCCAATTTAATTCAGAATTAGGGAGCAACTGATGAAACTCTTCTGCAACCTCAGGCGGAGTAACTTTATCCTGTTTTCCCCATATTAGTGAAACAGGTATGGTTATTCTGGATAATTCTTTGGACATATTGTGACGGATGGCCGATTTAGCAAGTGCCAAAATCCGTATTACTTTTGATCTTTCGTTTATCGTCTTAAAAACCTCATCTACCAATTCTTTTGTCGCAGTAGCTGGATCATAAAAGGTGAATTGAACTTTTTCGCGCACATAATCATAGCTCTCTCTTCTTGGAAAAGTACCGCCAAATGCATTTTCATATAACCCCGAGCTACCGGTAAGCACCAAAGCTTTAACATTCTCCTGATGAGAATTGGTAAAAACAAGGCCAACATGCCCGCCTAAAGAGTTCCCTATCAAAACTACTTGTCCAAGTTTCTTAAATTTAATAAACTTATGTACAAATTTTGACAAGCTTTTTACACCGAGTGTAAGTAGCGGCAATTCATAGAGTGGCAGTATTGGAACAAGGATATGATAACGGTCCTCGAAATGACCTATAACCGCCTCCCAGTTACTGAGCTCGCCCATTAATCCATGAAGTAATACCAGGGTTTCGCCTTTTCCAGCTTCAATATATTTGAACCCATCATCTTCTATTACTTCGTATTTCATGTGATTTTGGTATGTACAGCTACTAAGTTAGTAGACTAAATTTAATTTAATGTAAAAAAAACAATATTTGTGTATCCACTACTGTAAACACAATTTATGCCAATTGTGCTTTAACCAACTCTGCAATTAGTTTTCCGTCTGCTTTACCAGCCAACTCCTTATTTGCCAGCCCCATTACTTTACCCATTTCTTTGGCAGATGTTGCACCAGATTGCTTAATCAAATCGGCAATAATTAGCTCCAACTCAGCCCGGTCTATCTGCTTAGGCATAAAGCCTGCAATCACTTCAATTTCCTCTTCTTCAATAAGGCTTAAATCTTCTCTTCCTTGTTGCTTGTAGATATCTGATGATTCTTTACGCTGTTTTACCAGTCTTTGTAATATTTTTAACTCTCCTTCTTCCGTAATTTCTTCTAACGTTCCTTTTTCCGTTTTAGCCAGCAGTAAGGCAGCTTTGATAGCCCTCAAACCTCTTAATCTTGGTTGATTTTTAGCCAGCATCGCTTGTTTTATTTCCTGATCTATTGTAGTTGATACCATGTCAATCGTATATTTTAATTTCTGTTTATTATAGTAGCTGCTGCCTGTGCCGTTGGCATAATCAGCATATCGTTTATGTTTACATGTGCCGGTCTGCTTACCACAAACCAAATCGCCTCAGCAATGTCATTTGCAACAAGCGGCTCTAGTCCGTCGTACACTTTTTTTGCCCTGGTATCATCTCCTTTAAAACGCACTTTAGAAAACTCAGTTTCTACCATCCCGGGGTTTATTGCGGTAACTTTAATACCGTAGGGCAGCAAATCTATGCGCATGCCTTTGTTTAATGCATCTACAGCATATTTTGTTGCACAATATACGTTTCCATTTGGGTATACTTCCTGACCGGCAATAGAACCAATGTTAATGATATGTCCTGATTTCTCTTTGATCATCCAATTGGACACAATCTTTGTGGTATACAAAAGACCTTTCACATTTGTATCTATCATGGTATCCCAATCCTGAATATTTCCCTTGTCAATCGGGTCTAAACCCTGACTAAGTCCTGCATTATTGACCAGCACATTTACTTTTTTCCAATGGGCAGGCAATGTTTCCAGTTTATAAGACAAATCTTCATTATCTCTAACGTCAGCAACTACATGTTTAACCTCAATTGCGTATTTATCTTCCAGGTGTTTTGATATTTCAACAAGGAGACCTTCTCTTCTTCCCAGTAATACCAGATGATAACCTTGTGCCGCGAACAAGTGAGCACAAGCTGCGCCAATTCCTGAGGTTGCGCCTGTTATTAAAGCAATTTT
>JANXVH010000052.1 GCA_025351765.1 Pedobacter sp. | reverse complement strand
TATACCACCTGAAAACCCACCTCAATAGGACTATGAAATTCTCACTATTTCTGTTTTTATTCTTTTTGTATTTTAATAATTGTTTCTCACAAATTTCTAAAGATGATGTGCAAATGAATAGAGTTGCTTTCCATAAGGAGCTAGATGATCTAAAAATAATATATGATATTCCAAATGGATATGAGCAACTATACCAGCCAAGTAATGCGATTATTGGTTCGATATTGCTTTCAGGCACTAGACACCAACTGAGAGCGTTGAAAGATAGCGTATTTATTTATTTTACTACTCTGGCAATTGATACATCTATTGCTTATTTTAATAAAATGAAAAAATTCGGTTTTATTCATAATACAAATGAAAATTACCTTAAAACAATGAGCGATACTATAAAATATCCAATAACCAGAAACTCATCAATTGTAAGCCGAAAAAAATATAACGCTGATGTTTCTGGTTACTATGAGTTGCCATTAAAGGGTCGGTATAACAATCAATATGAGAAATGCAGGGTTGCTTTTATTCATAAAGAAAACAGAGCCGATATCACTTTGTACTTCTTTTATACCCCCGCAAGCGCTGCTTCGGTAGAGAAACACATGAAGAAAGTTTTGAAGAGAATCAAGTTCACAGAATAATAATTGATCTGGATATAATTCATAATAATCGTATTGATCTTAAAGATGTTACATTTATTATTCCTGTAAGGATAGATACTATCGAACGACTCGAAAATCTTCAGCTGGTAACAACTTATCTACTTGACAATTTTCAGACACAAATTCTAATTGTTGAAGCCGCAGAGCGGGACAATCAATTTCTTTCTCGGATACTTAATTCTGAGATACAGATTTTTTTTATAATGGACTCTAATAATATTTTTCACAGAACCAGATATATAAATTTTTTGGCGGAAAAAGTTAAAACTCCATTTGCTGCAGTTTGGGATTCAGATGTTCTCTTGGCGGTTACCCAGATTAATACTGCAATAAATTTGTTGAGGAGAAAGCTAGATGATTTCGTGTATCCGTACGATGGACGATTTTTAGATACAGGAATTGAAATTAGAAAAAAATTTATGACACACGGGAATGCAAATGATCTGGAAGCAAATTTGGACTCCATGATTGCCTTATATGGATTTTCCGCGACAGGAGGTGGATTCTTTGCCAATACATTATCTTACAAGAACGCGGGATTAGAAAACGAGTCTTTTGCTGGATGGGGAGTTGAGGACGGTGAAAGATATCGTAGATGGGATAATTTATGACTTTAAAAGAAAAGTAAAAACTCTTCAGAAAATCGATCGAATTGAAAGAAACCTTGAGACAGAATATAGAGCTTCACACGAATTGGAAAAGATCGAAAAAAGGTAGGAAAATAACATAGGATGTATTTACATAAGCTAATTCCTCGGCGATTATAAAAATTATTGAATTTGATTAAAGCCTCGTTCAATAAAAATGAGGAGCTTTGATAAACTAGGTAGTAAAAGCTCGTTAAAAGCTGGCCATTTAAAACTAGAATTCTCAACCAACTGTAGCGCTGCGATTAAAAGAATTTTTAACTTAAAAGGTGTAATATGTAAAAGTCAGAAATTACGTAGAATCAGCTTTTTAAAACAATAATGGAACACGAAATTGACAGACATGTTAATGACCACTCTCGTGTTTAACGTAAAATTTTCCAAATGGAGATTTTAAGAAATTCTTTGTTCAAACTCTAAAGGAGAAACTTCTTGCCGTACCAAACTTTTCATTGACTGAACGGCAAGGAACTATAGTTACTAATTACGCTGCATCCTTATTTACTGATTTCGCTGCACTATTATTTACCGACTACACCGGCTACTTAAATTATCGATTTTCCACCTTTTTTTGGTAGAAATTGGGATAAGTATTTGATAAAGTTTGATTTGAATTTTTTTGTGCTTTTATTTTGATAAAAGCTATCTTTGCATTAATGTTCACAAGGATCATCTCGATATGTTTGCTTTTTGCCTTATTTGGCTCGGGATTTTCCAGGTTCTTCGTGTATGTAGGATTTGAATTGAACAGTAAGTATATTGCTGAAAATCTTTGTGTAAACAGAAGCCGCCCAATGATGCATTGTAACGGCAAATGTTATCTGATGAACAAATTGCGGCAAGCGGACGAAAAAGAGAAAAAGCAGCAACGGGAAAGCCTGCGCAGCAGTTATCAGGAGGGAATGCCTGCTTCGGCATTCCAATTTACTTTTATTCGCCCTGTAATTAATTTCAGCTATCCTAAGCAGCCGGTACCGGGTATTATCCACCGCGCTACGAAATTTTTTCAACCCCCTAAATTATCTGTATAAAACATGTTATTTAATTTCTCTTGCCATCAAGGGGATTGAATTTTTCATGTTAGTGGCTCATGCCACTGTTCCATAAATTGTATTTAAACTTTAAGAACATTAATGGCCTGCTAAAAGCTCGTCAAACAGATATTTTATACCCAAAAATGAAAAAACTTCTATCAATGGTAGCTATCGCTGCCATCCTATTTACGTCCTGCAAAAAAGATGACGATACTATTAATTCTGCTGAAGCGGCCGGTAAAGCAACAATCTCTATGGATGCTGTTGTTGGTACTAATGACTTTGCACTAAATACTAATTTTACTGCTAACGGTAAAACCTGGAACTTCACCCAGTTGAGATATTGGGTGAGTAACGTTATTTTAGTTAACGCTGCAGGAGTTGAATATATGGTTCCAAATTCATTTTATTTAATGGAAGAAAATACCGCTGTAGTCACCAACAGCAATTTTACCTATCCAGCTGGTAAACGAGAAAACATTCAATTAACGGATATTCCGGCGGGTGATTATACAGCAATCAAATTTTCGGTAGGGGTATCAGAAAAATATAATAACAACCTCAGCTTACAAGCTGGGGAGTTATCCCAGTTAAATGGCATGACCAATGTTTCCTGGATGTGGGCAACAAGTTATATCTTTTCATCTTTAAAAGGCACTGTAAATGATGGCACTACGACTAAAACCATAGCTGTAGAAACGGGATTGAACACCAATTTAAAAAGTGTTACCCTTAGCTTGCCTCAAGCCTTGCATATCAGTTCAGCCAAGGAGTCTACCATCTCTCTTTCTGCTGATGTTGCCAAGATTACTGACGGAGTTGATATTATGGCTACTCCAACGATAGGTGCATCTCAGGCTGCTGAGATGACTGCTGTAGCTGGTAATTATTCCTCAAAAGTATTTACAGTCAAGTCTGTTAGGTAAAAAAATGGACTTATGAGTGCTGCATATGTAAAAGCGCGTTTTGTCTTGCTTGCCTTACTATTGTCAACCCTATCCTGTAAAAAGGAAAGGGTTAACAATTTGAATTTGGATCAACTTCATCCGGAAAAGTTGGCTGTACCTGGGAATTTCCCTGCGGCAACTGATGATCCGGATAATCCATTGACCAAAGAAGGAATTGAGCTGGGCAGGTTGTTATTTTATGACACCAGGCTTTCAGGAAACAACCAGCTTTCCTGCGCTTCCTGTCATCATCAGAACATTGCTTTTAGTGATGCGACAGTTTTAAGCAATATCGGTGTTTCCGGTAAAATATTGCCAAGGCATACACCTGCGCTCATTAACCTGGCATGGGCTACTAGCGGCTTATTCTGGGATGGCGGATCTACGAACCTGGAATCTCAGGCTTTTGGTCCTCTGACCAGTGCTGATGAAATGGGGCAAAATCTATCAGAATTGGAGTTTGAACTTAAACAGGTGCCGGACTACCAAAAACGCTTTAAACTGGTTTTTGGCTCTGAAATCAATTCGGCATCCGTGGTAAAAGCATTGGCTCAATTTCAGCGGACGTTGATATCAGGAGACTCAAAATATGATCAGTATATTAGAAAAGAGGCAGGTGCAAACCTAACTGATCAGGAAAAAGAAGGCTTATCACTGGTTGATTCCAAGTGCAGGAATTGTCATGCAGGCGAATTATTTACCGATGATCGGTTTCATAACAATGGTATTGACGCTGATTTCAGTAATGACAGCTTTGAAGGTCTATACCAGGGACGTTACCGGATCAGCTATAATCTGGAAGATCTGGGTAAGTTTAAAACCCCAACACTACGGAACGTCTTACTTACTGCACCCTATATGCATGACGGCCGGTTTAGTAAACTAGAGGATGTACTGGAACATTATAATTCTGGAGTCAAGGTGTCTGGCACAACCGATCCCACGCTTTTACCCACTGTTGGCAAACGAGGCATTCTATTAACAGCGAAAGATAAAAATGCAATCCTAGCTTTTCTTGCTAGCCTAACCGACAACACATTTATCCAAAACAAAAAATTAAGTAATCCATATCATGATTAAAAACATAAAACTAACCTACCTTTTCATCTTTTACATGGGTACCTTATTGATTTCAGGATGTTCTAAAAAAGAAGATCCTACGCCCGAGTTTGCCGCTTCCAACCTTGCTCCGTTCTCGGTAGAGTTTGACAATATTGTTGGTGAACGTACCTTCTCTTTAAACAACAGCACCAGTTTATACACCAATGCTGCCGGAGAGAAATTCTCCATCTCCATGCTCCAATATTTTATCAGTAATATAAAAGTGACTACGGCAGATGGAAAAGAATATGCTGTGCCGCAAAACAGCAGTTATTTTTTGATTAAGGGAGCAGATAAAGCAACCCGCTTTGCAAAAGTAAAGGTGCCGGAAGGAGATTATACAAAATTAACTTTTACCCTGGGGGTAGATAGCCTACGCAGTACCATGGGGATTGATCATCGTACAGGGATTCTTGATCCTGCATCAGGAGGCGATCATGAGTCTGGAGGCATGTACTGGGGCTGGAATGCAGGATACATTTTCTTTAAATTTGAAGGCAATTCTGCTGTAGTCAGTGATGACATCAATGGTGATCCAACTGGGAAAAAACAGTTTAAATACCATATCGGAGGATTTGGAGGTTATTCAGCTCCGACCATCAACAACATCAAGGTGATCACCGTAGACCTTACTACAGCAGGGGTTGCCAAAGTAAGAAAAGACAGGCAAAGTAATGTACACATGTTTGTTAACGTAATGAAAGTATTTAACGGCACCAATGGTTTTAAAATCGCAGAGCATCCAAACGTCATGTTCAGCGATTATAGCGTAAACATTGCTAAGAACCTCACAGAATTGTTCAAACACGATCATACTGAAAACTAGCAAACTCATGAGCAAAAACCATTGGACGGTATTTTTCTTTTTGCTGCTATTTGTCGTGGCCTGTAAAAAGGATAGTCCTGTTGTCACTGAAATTGAAAGATTTCTTGGATTTGAAAAGCCGGTGAACTTTCCGGTGCCAGTTTACAATTTCGAGGCTAATCCGGTTACTAAATCCGGGTTTGAACTGGGGAGGGCTTTATTTTATGAACCAAGGCTTTCCAGAAACAATACCGTCAGTTGTGGCTCTTGTCATATCCAGTCTGCCGCATTTACTCAGCATGGTCATGATGTAAGTCACGGTATTGATGACCGTTTAGGGACCAGGAATTCACCCCCAATTATGAACCTGGCCTGGAACAAGGCCTTCATGTGGGGAGGGGGCGTTTATGACCTTGATCTTCAACCAATCGTACCCATTACCACGCATGAAGAAATGGATGAAAACCTGGAAAACGTCTTGTCCAAGATCCGCTTACTCCCAAAGTATACCAGGTTGTTTAAGGCGGCCTTTGGTACTGAAGAAGTCAGTACCGCCCGTTTCATGAAAGCATTATCGCAGTTCATGCTGATGTGTATTAGCAGCAATTCTAAATATGATAAGGTGATGCGCAAGGAAGCAAATGCCACATTTACCGCAGATGAACAGGCAGGATATATGCTCTTTAAAGCTAAATGCGCCTCTTGCCACGTCGAGCCACTTTTTACAGATGGTTCTTTCCGAAACAATGGGCTTGCTAAAAGCCCGATCAATGATCAGGGATTGTATACAGCAACGCTTAAAGAAACGGATCGGTATAAATTTAAAGTTCCGTCGCTTCGAAACCTTCAATACACCGCACCTTTTATGCATGATGGCCGGTTTCTGACCCTTGCAGGCGTACTGGATCACTACAATTTAGAAGTACAACAAACGACCAACCTGGATCTAGCACTACAGGCAGGCGGCAAATTAGGTATTGCGCTTACAGAAACAGACAAGACAACAATTACGGCTTTTCTGGCCACTTTAAACGACCAGGAATTTATCAATAACAAACTTTTATCAGAACAATAAATTCGACATGTACAAAAAATTGATCATAGGTTTATTCCTTTTTATATTTACGGGCCTCTCAGCCAAAGCTTGCGACATTTGTGGTTGCGGGGTAGGAAGCTATTATATAGGGATCTTACCGGAATTCAACAAAAGATTTATTGGACTCCGTTACCAGCACAAATCACTGCTTACCCACCTTGGGCCTTTTGGTGAGCGTACACCCATTACTGCAGACGAAACTTATCAGAGTGCCGAGGTATGGGGTGGCTGGAATATTGGGACTAAATTCAGGATACTTGCCTTTGTTCCCTACAACTTCAATGAACGGATCAGTCAGACCGGCAGCGGCACAAAAAACGGACTGGGGGATATGGCTGTAATGGCCTATTATAACCTGTTCCAACATAACGGAATGTTAGGGGAGCGCCTTTTGATACAATCATTATGGATTGGCGCTGGCGTTAAGGCACCTACCGGTAAATATGAACCCTCTGAGCGGCTGGCCATACAAGAGTCACCAAATAATTTCCAGCTTGGGACAGCAAGTACCGATTTTACTTTCAATGGTGCCTATGACATTCGTTATAACGACATGGGTATTAATGTAAACGTTAATTACAAGATCAACACAGAGAATAAGTACAGCTATCGTTATGGGAATAAATTTACTTCCAACATACTGGCTTACTACAAGTTGAGGGTTGCAAACAAAATAACCATTGCACCCAACGCAGGGATTTTATATGAAACTGCAAAAAACGATGTAGAAGACAAAAAATACCAGGTAGCGGTTTCCGGGGGATATTCCCTTTCTGCGGTTGCAGGAGTTGAGGTTGCAATGAAAGGTCTTTCTTTTGGCGCAAATTATCAAAATGTACGTTCCCAGGACCTTGCCGGCGGCAGAGCATATGCCGGTAACCGGCTAATGGTGCATATGTCTCTTCCTTTTTAGAGTCTAAATTATTTAAATATTATGAAAAAAATTAAGTTAATACCCTCCATTTGAATCGGATCTTCCATCAAAAACAATCAGTACGGATCAGAAAGACGTGGTTTGCGGGATGACCATTCCTAAAGGAAGTTCGAAATATCATTCATCAAAAATTCAGCATTATATGCTGGAAAAAATTAGGCTACAAGCTATATAAAAAACTAGAAGATGAGAACTATTTTAAATATTACCACGTTACTGATCACATTGTGTGGCTTTTCAGCCCTTGCACAATCTGGGAAGCTACAGGGAAGGGTTACCACAATACAGGGAACAGCCATTAATAGATCAACAGTAAAACTATTAAACACCAATCTTGGCAGTTTAAGTGATAGCGGGGGAGGATACAGCATCCAGAATTTAGATGCCGGTAACTACAAGATCAGTGTTTCGGCCATTGGCTATGCTGCTCAGCTGAAATCAATAAATATTAGAAAAGGGCAGACACTGATTGTAGATTTTCAGCTTGCCGAAAGCAACCAGCAATTGGAGGAGACTGTAATATCCGCTGAAAAGCGGCAGGAAAGTATCCAAAATACGCCAGCAGCAATTACCGCTTTAGATGCAAAACAAATTAGGGATTACCGCATATGGGATATAACTGGTTTAACCGCAATCGCGCCCGGACTTTTTACCGTTGAGCATGGAAACAGTACAAGTTCAAATTTTCTGAACATTCGAGGTGTAATGGGTTTTTCCAATGAACAGGCAGTGGCCACATATGTTGATGGCGTTTATCAGTCCGATTACTTTTCTGCCCCTCCACTATTTAATGATGTGCAAAGCATTGAGATTTTACGTGGGCCGCAGGGAACACTCTATGGACGCAATGCGTTTGGGGGTGTCGTGAACATTACCACTAAACAGCCTGGCAATACACCATCAGGATATGCCGAGGTAAATTTAGGGAATTACGGGCAGCAGCGATATACGGTTAGCCTCTCGGTGCCGGTCATCAAGAATAAGCTATTTGCAAGCGGTTCTTTTACCTATAACCACAGGGGATCAATTTACTTTAATGAGTACACTAATAGCGGTTTTGACCGCCGGGAAGATTACTCAGGAAACTTCAATCTACGGTATTTGCCGTCAGCAAAATGGTCTTTAGCTTTAAATGTGAAAACGGAAAATGACAATGACCGTGGAAGCTTTCCATGGCTGGGATCCTATAAAGAAGTGCTGAAAAATCCTTACCAGGTTAATACCAATAATACCAATATAGAACGTCGTAAAAACTGGAACACTTCATTAGCAGCCAATTACTATGGCAATAAATTTAATTTTACGTCTGTATCCTCTTACACCAACTGGCATGGATATTCTGAGCACAGCGCCCGATATCCGTCAAAAAGTATTTGCACAGGAATTCAGGTTGGCCTCCCCTTCGACAAGTAACAGCAGGCTCAGATGGGTGCTGGGCGCATATGGCTTTACGCAAGATAACCATACTGATGCTCCAACTTTCTATGGAGCTGATTATGTACAAGTAGATTCCACATCCGGGGCTCCATTTACAACAACCAGCATTAGCCAGGGAACAAATAGTGGGTATGCTTTTTTTGGACAGGCCACTTATTCCTTAATGGAAAAATTGGATTTTACAGCAGGTATTCGTTATGATAAGGAAAGCCGCAAGCTGGGTCAATACACCAATTACCAGAAAGATCCTGATCAGGAGACTTTGCTGACTCCCAATCAGGATTATAAGGCAAAGTTTAATGCCTTAACTCCAAAGTTTGTACTTAGCTATAAGCTACAAGACAATATATTAATCTACGGCAGTTACGCACGCGGATTTCGGTCCGGCGGATTAAATACAAACGCAACTGACCCTTCCCAAGTCCCTTACCAGCCGGAGCACTCAGATAATTATGAAATTGGATGGAAGAACATGTTTTTCAAGAACAAACTGAAACTCAATTTGACTGCCTTTTACCTTGAGCAGCACAATCAGCAAATCAGTACCGCAATGGATGGTATTAATGCCCTGATTTTAAACGTTGGGGAAATGCACAACAAAGGCGTGGAACTTGAAGTTACGGCATTACCGATTAAAGGCCTACAAATTGACTGGAATGCGAGCTATTCCCATGCAAGATATGCTTCGCTTTTATTGTACAGTGCTGATGCCGGTGCACCCGTAAATTACAAAGGAGGGCAACCCATCAATACACCTCCAATCACCTCAATGCTTGCCGCTCAGTATACTTATGACTTAACAGCAAGTAAGCATAAATTAGCCCTTTTTGCAAGAGGGGAATACCGTTACCTTGATAAATATTATTTCGACTTTGTAAATGGCCTTAGTCAACCGTCCCATAGTCTATTTAATGCTAAAGCTGGTGTAACCATTAAGAGCTTAGAATTGAATTTCTGGGCCCGAAATCTAACAGATAAAAAATATATTGCATATGGCTCATTTGGATCCTTTCTTTTAGGAAGCCCAAGAACGTATGGAACCACCCTGATCGCAAAATTTTAAAGCGATCAGGCAATGATCGAATTTTCTTTAAGTGTATAATATATACGGTTATTTTTTTTATCGTTATTCCCTCATTTCTCGATAATTTATCTTTATAAAAACCTACGCCCTTATCAAAACCTAACTCAATTTAGCCTGAAATATCTTTTTTCTTCTTGCCGATTATCATAAACCCATTTCATTAATCAAAATCATATTTAGGTTTTTTAATGATGGGTTTATGATAATAAAAATAACATGAAAATTGGTTACGCAAGAGTAAGTACTGCAGATCTAAATTTAGATC
>JANXVH010000045.1 GCA_025351765.1 Pedobacter sp. | reverse complement strand
TTATTGATTTCCTGTTTACTGCGCAAAACGAGGACTCGGCGGGGTTTGTTTTCTGATTGCTCCATATTGAAATTTCTATGAAGCCAAATTTATAACAGGTGCCAAAGCAAGTCAATATGTGCCGTATTGCGAGCTTACGTTATACTGGACTGAGCTTTATTGATCTGGTTGAGCTGAAAAAATCGGAGGTGGTTAACGGCGTCGACGGTTCGTTGTGGATTATCAAGAAACGGCACAAAACAGGTATTCCATGCAATGTTCCATTATTGCCCGTGGCTCTCGAAATCTTCAACCGCTATGCAGATCATCCGCTGTGTGCCGATACCGACAGGGCATTTCCGATGAACAGCAACCAAAAGATGAATGCCTATCTAAAAGAGGTAGCCGATCTGAGCGGCGTAGAAAAACACCTGACCTTTAAGGTAGCACGGGTTGCCTTCGCCACAACCGTGACAATGGGGAACGGTATCCCGATTGAAAGTGTGAGCAAGATGCTTGGGCATACCAATATAAAGACGACCCAGATCTACGCGAAGATCATGGACAACAAGGTTAGTATGGATATGGAAGTGCTTAGGAAGATATATGCCTCGAAGTAGATTTTGGATTGTCTAAAATTTTTTAATCAGTAGGTAATAATCTTCTTTTTTGAGCGTCTTTATTCCGAGAGCGTTAATTTAGATTAAGCGGCATGGTCAGGTTTGATCATGCCGCTTTTCGTTTTATTTTTCCAGCTGAACTAAAAAGGTCGGGGTCAATATTCAGCTATTTATTACCTGCGCCTGCTCAATTTCATTTAAAGATTTTCCATTTTCGTCTCTCCAGACACTTCTTCCATTTACTGAATATCCCAATGTAACTGCAGCAGCAGCGGATGGACTTTCAAATAGATAATTCTTAGCATAATAGAGATTACCTTGTGTATTAGGAACAATTACTCGATCTTGAATTAGTTTTTCTCTCAGTGTGCTATAGCCAAAAGGTTTTGTCTTGCCTGAAACTGGGGACTGTTCTAAAACTACCAACCCCTCATCCGTTTGAACTGCACTTGCAAATATTCCCTTCACCCTAAGTTCCAGTTTTAAACCTCCAGATGAATTGATGACTAACGAGCTTTCTGTAGTAGCTGTTAGCGGAATGTCTATGATCTTCGTTTCGTTAATTTTAATTGGGTTTTCCAGAAACTTGTGGCCAAGTGTACCATTTAACAGCTTCACATTTAAGAGGAAATCTTCCATTGAATCTTGGTCTGGTAACGGTAATGAACTAAGATTTGGAGAATTTGAATTTGCAACCTTGTAACGGTCAGCATTTAGGGCAATGCTTATCAATCTACTTTCTAAGTATTTAACATGGGATTTAGTCAAGTTTTCATCTTTGCTCGAGAATAATATTACCTCACTCCAAAAATCCTTTTTTGTATCATGATTCTTTAATCTTTCCCAGACATTTTCCGCCTCGCCGATATAAACCTGATTTTGATTACTATCATCTTCTCCGATAAGAAAGTAAACCCCTGGTCTGTTTATTTCCTTAATAAAGAATTTATTTAGGTCGGAAATTTTATTTCTTGGGCTTGAAAGAGCTTGTATCGTATGGTTTACTACTTCTCCCAATTTTATTCCAGAAACATTTCCTTCTTTTAGATAGATTCTGACCGATTTTCCTAGTGCCATTTAATTTGCTCAGTTATTTTGATTGTTCGATTTTATCATAATCTTCATTAAAAAATTCGCTCAAGCTCACGCTAAAACAATTCAAAATGTTGATCAATGTACCAATGGTGATATTGGTGTTGCCCGCCTCGTATTTACCATACTGGGAACGGTTCAGATTGTTCTCATAGGAAAACTTATCTGGACTTGTGAAGCCTTTGGACTTACGGAGGCTTTTAAGCCTAAAGCCGATTTTCTTTAATTCCTGTTCACTTGTTAGGAGATTGCCTTTTGCCATGAAATAAAGTAAAACAAATGCTCCATATTTACACACTCCATAAAAAGAGTATTTTTATTTGGAGTATTGAAGA
>JANXVH010000027.1 GCA_025351765.1 Pedobacter sp. | reverse complement strand
AGAGGATGAATATTTTGCTTTTGGATTGAGTGCAAATAGATTTACCGCAGGAGATAAAAATAATTATCTTTATAACGGCAAGGAATTGCAAGAAGTTCTTTCAAATGAGTATGATTACGGTGCAAGGTTCTATGATCCGGTAATTGGGAGATGGCATGTGGTGGATCCGTTGGCTGAGAAGACGAGGCGGTATTCTCCTTATAATTTCGTCTTCAATAATCCAATAAGATTTATTGATCCTGATGGGATGATGCCGATGAATTGGTATCAATCTGGTAACGGGACCAACGTGCAATGGATTGATGGTAGTGAAGAAAGGAAAGGTTTAAAAAATTTAGGGTCTTCTTCGGCTATCAGAAGTTCTAAAAATGGTAAAAATATTGGAACAATTAATTTAAATTCGGATGGTACAGCTACAAATGCAAAAACAGGTGAAAGTGCATCAAGTTCTGTTAGTGGTAAAACAAAAATTATTGCCAAGCCTGATAATTCGGTGGCAGATGCAGTAGGTTGGGCCAATTATGGTTTGGATGCTGCAGGCGGTGCTGTTTCGTCAATCGCGGAAAGCAAGCTAGGGTCTTTATTGGGTACAATTGGACAAAGTCAACCTTCAGGTGCTATAGGAGCTTCATTACAATCAGCAAAGTCTGCACTATCTTTAGGTAATTATATGTCAAATACAGCTACAGTTGTCACGGCGGGTCTTTTAGTTAATGAGGGAATTCAAGTTTCAAAAGGACAAGCGGATGCAGGAAAGTTTTCATATCATCTTGGATCCTCTGGTGCTGCGTTTGGAATTGGGCTCGGTTTCGGTGGTGGTGCAGGGGCAATAGTAGGAATTGGTGCTAAGGTTGGGGAAATGGCTTATGATTCGGGAAAGCAGACTTTAAAAGAGCTGAACGGTCAATGGCACAACCTATCTTCTTCTATTCCTAATGGAATAAGATGAAGATGTAAATTAGTATTAGTAAATTAGTAGCAAATGGAAACATATAGAATGAATTTTTTGAGCCATATTAAAAGCGGACGGCTAACTATTTTAGTCGGGATGATATGCTTTTTTATGCCAAATATTTTGTCTTGGATTTATCCAGAACAGCAATATAAAGACTCATTGATTGTGAGCATAGTTCTTTATGTTTTGTTCGTATTACCAGCGATTATTCTGCATCTTAATTACTATTTAGTCAATACGGGAGACATATTAAAATTTTCAAGAAAACTAAACGAATTTACCTTCGTGCACAAAGGCCAAATAACTAAATTTAATCCGAATGAGATCGATCATGTTGTATGGTCTGTGTCATTCAACGAGTTTGAAAACCGGGTCGGTATAGTTCCGTGGGAGGGATATAACCATCACATTATTTATTTAACAAATGGAAAGGTAATTACGATTACTAGTTTGCTTATTCCTGGGTTTATTCTTCCTATAGGTAAGGAAAAGATAATAGTGAAACAGAATTTCTATCGATTGGCTAAAATCAGATGATTCCCTCAACTTGCTTAAGTGTTAAGCAAAGCGTCACTTAAGTATTTGCAACTACCAAATCAAGGTCGCTGGTTTTAATTAGCGACCTTTTGTTGTTTTTTATCATGCTATAACAATAAATCGTCTTCGCTTACAAAAAAGGTAATTGATAGTGTGGTTAAGCAAGCAGCAAAAAGTAAAACTTATCCTGAAAGGATAGATATTGTTATCCAAAATAGGACAGATATTGGAGATTTCAGAGATAGTGGTTCTTCGTCACTTTTGGTGAACTAAGCTGATTTTGCAAGCACCATCTTCCTTAGCAGCTGGAAACCAGCCTTGCCGTACATTTTTCGCTTAATGTTTTTAATCCGATTGACCTGGCCTTCAACTTGTCCATTGCTAATATTGGTTATCACTGCGTTATTTACTGCATCATAGTCTTTTAAGAGGTTTTTAGCGAAATTATTTAACCCGCAATCAGATTCAAGCACCTCTTCAATCCACTTTTTTAACATCCCATCTTTCTTATCAATAAATAATTTTTTAAAGCCTTTCACTAGTTTCTCCATTTTCTCTATTTGTGGGCATTTTTTAAATAACAGTTTCAAAAAATCTTTGTCATCATCTCTTTTAAGTTCATTAGTTTCCATGTAGAGCATAAGTGATAATCTTGTGGGAGACCAAGTTTTTACAAGCACTGGGCCTGTGAATTTTGGCCTAAGCGAGGGTTGCATCTTATAAATTTCATTCATATTGCAACAGAACTGTGTGTACCTGCCATTGAACCCCATTTCCATAATCGTTTTCTGCAATTCCCTATAAGTTTTGTCTCTATTGTCTTCCTGCATTAAAAAGTCAATAAAGGCATCAAAATTAGTTGTGGTGCGGGATTGCCTTTTAGCCAGATGTTCCATTGTTGTGTATTTTCTCACGGTTATCCGTGTTAATTTCAAAGTCCGGGCAATCTGTCTTATGGAAATGCCATTATTATAGAGATCTTTAACTTTTTCAAATTTATGTTGCTTGGCAATACTAATATTGGCAGTAGTGAAACTGGGCTCTGTAACTTCTGCCGCACTTTGAACCACTGATTCAATGTTGACAGCCTGGGAAGGCTCCTTTTTCGGGTCATTATAAAGCGTAAATATCTCCCTCAGTTCTTTCCCTTTAGATTGAAATACCCTCTTGGTTGCATCTCCAAGATTCATAAGTAAATGAAAGCGGTCTGCTACTTGACTGGCATTTGGTGCACCGATTTTTACCCCTAATGCGTAGGGACCATACCTATCTCGAGATACTGTTTTTATCTCTGGATGCTTTTTCAACCACTCAGCCAAAGTGCCGGACTCCCGGTCCGGCAACAGATCTATAACTTGCCTTTTCTCCAGATCAACGATGACAGTCCCATAAGTTTTTCCTTTTTTGAATGCCCAGTCATCTACGCCGATTACACCAGATGTTAATATTTTAGGCTGAATGTCAAGCCGTTTTATCACCCTTAATATTGTAGATGGGCTCAGGGGTATTCCGACATATCGGCTAATGGCAGACCCCGTGTTTCCACCAAGTTCAAGGGCCATTCGCATCAGAAGATCATTTGAACGAATCATTCTTCTATAATAAGGTTTAATTTCATAATCAAATCGTTCGGTAAAGACTTTCCTGGGGCATTCAGTATTATCACAGAAATATTTTCTAGCTTTAAGTTTAATTTTTGACAAATGACCAGAAATAGGTAGATCTAAAAGTGTTCTGGAATACCTGCTATGAATTTTACTGCTTCTTTTATTGCAAACCGGGCAAATTGAACAGGTTTGACACGCAGAAGTATCAATGTAAAGTATTCCTGGTTCCGAATAGATTGAGTGAGCTCGGAGCTGTACGTTTGTAGGAAGTATAAATTGTGATATCATAGTAAATAGTATACTATAAAATTACACATAATTATGCTTATATTTGTAGGTGTTAAAAGAAAACGATAGTGGGGAAATCAGTATTAAAAATTCAGCGGGCAGAGGCTGGGGAAATTAAGAAAATCTTAACTAAGAATGAGGCATACACGGTTGGGGCCAGGTTGCATCTTGTGTACCTGGTGGCGTTAGGACATTCAAGCAGAAAGTTATCTGAACTCCATAATATAAGCTTCAAGCAGATAACAAACTGGGTACATCGCTTTGAAAATGAAGGTGTAGAAGGGCTAAAAGATAAGACAGGACGGGGAAGACATAGTGCTTTATCAGACGAACAGCTTGATACAATAAAAACAATAGTCCTAAAGCAGGCTCCTTCAGATTATGGGTTTCAATCACAAAGATGGACTGGCCCGCTCTTGGCACAATGGATTAAAAAAGAATATGGTCTAGAATACCAAAAAGCGCAGGTATATAACTTGCTAGAGAAAGTTGGGATTACCTTTGAAAAGAAACTGGGGCTAATAAGTAAAGTGTAGTTTTTTAATATACTTTCACCAAAAGTGACGAAGAACCACTATTGCCGAAACCTCCAGTCAATAGTCCAATCCTTACGGTTTCATCGAACGGCACGGCTTTAAACATAAAGAGAAGCTTAGCAATTAACCCAATTATCTTTTCAGCTTTTATTAAAAATGATTCAGCGGAACGCTTTCCAAAATTGCTCAGAATAAATTCATATACAGAAATCAAAGTTTCTTCGGCTTCACGAGTATACTCGATTTTAAGACTCATTGCCCTTTTAGCATATTTCGAATGCCCGTATAAGTTTTAAGTTCACCTTTATCGGCTTGCTGTATGGAATGCTTTACGCCTTTTACAACATAATCAGGATATACCTCCGTCTTTTGCTCAAAAGCAATCTTCATAGCTTTCATAACAGCTTTGAGGGCTAAAAGCTGTTCCTTATTTTCCGGGTAAACAATCAATGCATCCATAGTACAAATTTAAATAATATTCTTCAAAAAAATAGCACCCTTAAATTTGACTTTTTATTACATATAGAATACTAGCGCAAGGTATTTTGCCGAAGCTATTCAGTGTTAGTCATTTGAAGAACTATAAACTCTTTGCCACCTTAATCGTCCCCAAATAAATACTATCGCCTTGCAACTTCCCATCTGCAGAAGATAAGCTGAGGTAACAATGCCCTGTTTTACCGGCAATATGCCGCATGTCTACACTTGCCGTTGAATCGCCACGCTCGCCTATGCTATGCACACAAGTGGCATCACCTTTCTTAAGCGCCCTGTAAAATAGAAAGTTTATTTTATCGGTATACTGACAGAGGCGCGACTGCGGTTGCTCCAGCCAGCTCATATTGATGTGCCCATTTTCTGATACCATTTGAAAGCCTTCGAGCTCTTCAACATGACCACGACTAATAACCAGCTTGGCGAAGTCAAGCTTAACTACTTCATCCTCAACAATAAAAGCATGATCATAATTAAAGCTATATGCAGTATTTACCGGAGTACCATGCTTAGATTTTTTAAATCCAATATTTACCAGTGAAGCCGCACTGTTCAAAAAGACATTGAGCAGCGCAAACTTTTTACGGGTAACTAACCGTTTGGGTGTGCCTTCTTTAACCTTACCACTAATCCTGTACAATCCGGTTATTAAATCCTGACCGCGGTGCTTACGTCCATTTACAGCCCCCGCTTTTTTACGGAAGCCCCCTAAAATCCCTGTTTCTAAAATTCCCATAACTTAGGTTATAAAATTCAATATTTAAGTTTTGTCATTGGCTCCTGGCTCCTGAGTTGTTTCTGGACCCTGATTTGTTCCTGGTGTTTGCCGATTATCTTTTGTTGCTGCCTTTTGATTATCTTCTTGTGATGCTTGTCCAAACTTTTTCGGTTTTCGATCAGGTTTAACGTGCTTATATACAGTTGATTGATTAGTACTTGCTGCTGTCGGCGCTTGCTTGCTATTCATTGGCTGAGATGGCTGTTGACCATCCTTAGAAGATTCTACTACCTCAACAGGCTCCTTAGCAACCGCCTGGTTCACACTCCCTGTATAGATACTGTCAGAAATCTGCTTCCTGTCTGCCGATATGAAACAAACATAGGTTTCTGCATATTTACCTAACAAGCTGGGCTTCCATGCTAAAACGTCGTTACCTACTATGCGGCTATTTCCAAATAGCTTATACACAACTTTGTCCTGATCAGGAAAATAAGCAAGCAACATCACCTGGTCTGTAGACTCTGCCCATGGCATTTTCGGATCTGTTTTCCAGTTAAATGAAATTCCCTCTTCAGAAGCTGATGAGCTCAATTCTTCACCAGGTTTTAAAAAGCCATTACTGAGCACCAACTGGGAGTAATCAATCTCCAAATTGGGATACTCGCCCTTAAACATTTTACTCCTATTCTCCTTGATAGCCAGGTTAAAAGCGTTTTTATCCGTTCCCAATGCGGTTATACCAAAACCAACGTTGACAAAATCAAGCATGCGACTAAAGAACTCTGACGAGCGTTTGGTGATTTCCCGGGCACGAAGTTGTGGTAGGGTAGGCTCCTTATAGGTCTTCCCAATCTTTCTAACCACGTTTTTTCCATTTAGTACGTAGTACACTAAATTATCTACCCTGCCGGTTATTGCACCATGAGGGCCATTTGTCAAAATACCCATATAGAGTTAATTTATTAACAAAGGTAAGGGGAAGAATCCAATTTGTCAAGGATAAGAGTAAATTATAACTACTTGATAAACACTATTAAATTATCATATAATTAGTAGGTTGAGTTATCCTTGAAATATCATTGAGATATATTTTACTTATCATTTCTATATCAAACATGATAACTCAAGTATATCTCAACCATAATGATAACATACGTATAATTAACATTTATATAGTAGTTATATAGTTATTTATATATTATTACTAATAGCTCTTATAAACTACTTGTACTTCCCTTACTTATGGTTTGTCTAACGAACTCACTATTAGCCATTACCAACCCTCGGGTATTTCTCTTTTTGAAAACTGCCTGTAGAGCTAGTTTTATCTTAAAATATTTTTGATTAACTGGTTTTATTAAACTGCGTAAAAACTCAGGTTTTGCTAATATTCAGGTTCTAAATTAGCTGTAAGTGGTCAAATTGGGGAATGTTGGGTATTTTTTTTCTATTTTATTTTAACAACTATTGATATTTTTAAAAAAAGTTAGTAAATATGCATTGACCCGTTGTGAAAACGTAATCGCTTATCAACTACCTGAATTTTACTTATTAATACAGCTTTCGGAAACGAAGGAGGGACATGTTATGCTTTAATCATTTGAAATTTAGAAATATGATAAAATACGCTTCTTATTTTAGGTCATTTAATGATCTAATAGAAATTAAAAACACTGGATTTGTGGATCAGGTGGCAGAAAACCATTTTTATTCAAACATAAACACTCTCGATAATGGATGCAGAACTTTATAGGAGACTAGACTATTACATTTCTTTAGGGAATGCGGGTCCATGCGATGAACTTGCTAAAAAATTGGATATTAAGGAGAGACAAGTAAAACACATGCTTAACGTGATGCGATCAGATTTCTATTGCCCGATAGAATATGACTATTCCAAGAAAAGTTATTATTACACAGAGGTAGGAAGATGTAGACTGCAATTTGAAAGTAGTAAATTACAATTACTATTAGAGAATTTTGGAGCTGTTGCAAGACAGCTATTTGCTTCTATATTTATTTTTATTATTACGATCTGATATTTCATCCAGTAGGTATTAAAGTCCATTTGTTGTCATGTATCTTCAGAAAATTAAGTCCATGGAAAGGATTGAAATTTATAGAGGTCAGCAGATAAATACCTATATTTAAGTATTAAAACAGCTTTCAAATGGAAATGATGGGAGAAGTTTACAAAAAAATTCCTTTGCCTCCAGGAGGGCATGTTAAACCATGAAAGAAATAATCGAATTTCGAATTTAGAGAGATAACTATCAGTATCTCTCTAAGCCGAATCCGGCAATCTATAACGGTGCTATATGGGTGCTCCGCATTTCACCATCAGATCCTTTATTTGATGAGATAAAAGATCTTGACTTTAGGTTTAGAAAATCTGGTGACCTGTTTTACTTAAGCGCTCAAAATATTAGGACCTATTCAAAGACCGAACTGGAAGCTGCAAAGATACTTCAATTCTATGCCAAAAGTGTATTTGAGCCTTGTGGGGAAGACTGTGGAACAGTTTATGACGAATCAATCGCGTGTGAGTTTTGTGGTGCGTACGCGAAGCAAGTTGGTCCACTCCGGCTAAAGAGAAGTAGCATTCCTAAAAAGGATATCGCTTGCTCTATAGGCGATGAAATGATTTTCTCGCAAAGATTCGTCGATGCATTTGAAAAAAATAATCTGAAAGGTGCCATTTTTGAACAAGTTTTATCTGGCAAAAACCAGTCGGGTTTTTGCCAGATTGTTCCAAATATCAAACCTTTGAATGTTTCATCAGAAACCATTGTAAAAGCGGACGTGTTTAATGATTTTCCCAAGTATGAGGATTATACCTGGGTTGATAATTTTAATAAACAGAGAGCTGGTCGAGTGTATTATCATTGTCCCAAAGGGCATTTGTTGGGTGGAAATCTAATATCGGAAGTGTTTGTGGAAAATGATGAAAATTTAGCCGGAAATGATTTGTTGCTTACCAAACAACTTCTTGGTATTAGAAGGGGTGTTTTCAGGCCTTATCCTATTCATTTATGTTCTCAGCAGTTCAGGCAAATGGTTCTTAAAGAGAGTCTTTCCGGGTTTGTCTTTCAAGTTGCACATATAGTATAGTGCCATAAAACTGAAAGAGCTAGAATTTTAAGAAGAACCCCGAGTGTTTGCCAAAAGCGACCATCATAGCTATTATGTGGTCGCTTTTAGCATTTATGTTCATGAAGAAAAATTTTCAACACCATTCCGCATATCTACTCTGCCTGAGGTAACGATGTAGCTGATCTCCGTTAAATGAAAAAGTTAGAAGGATGTTGGATATGAAACGTCTTAAATTTGTCTTCTTATTATTCAAGTCTTCGGAGTAATTGTTAACTGATACTGCATTTCCCAGCTTCTAGACCTTTTTTTGGGTACTAGAGCCATCGTTGGAAATTTTTGATTTTAAATAACAGGCCAAATCTGTTGTCTACTGGCCTGTTAACTTGCTTTCATTAATAGCCATATTTAATGAATACAAAGAAAACAGGGATTTCGCTCAAGGAGCGGATACCCGCCTACACGCTGACCGAGGTACTCGTCGTCCTCGTCATCATCGGCATCCTCATCTTGCTGGTGCTTCCAAATCTTATGCCCTTAATTACCAAGGCCAAAACCACCGAGGCCAAGATGCAGCTGGAGCATGCCCACCAGCTGGAAAAAACCTATTTCTATGAGCATTCCAAATATGCGACTGATCTTTCTGAGATTGGTTACATCCAGGAGAAACTGAGCACGGATGGTGCGCAGGGTAAGGCTAACTATAGGATAGAGGTGGTTTCAGCAACGGGCAATACCTTTCTGATCCGTGGTACTGCGGTAGTGGATTTTGATGGCGATGGTACCTATAATGTTTGGGAGATCGACCAGGATAAGAATTTGAAGGAAACTGTTCAGGATTAAAGGCTATGATCTTATTGTTATTGAGGTGCTCCATCATTGGATTGCTGGCCCTCATCGGATTTCAGGACTTTAAGTTCAGAGGAGTGAGCTGGTATCTTTTTCCCCTGCTCGGGTTATCGTTGTACTGGTTAAATCCCAGTTTCTCGCCGGATCAGGGTTTCTTAAACGTGGGCTTTGTGCTCGCCATTTTTATGCTGCTGACCGTTTGGTTTTCACTAAAGGAGGCCCGTGCGGTGAACTTGCTGGGCAATTATATGGGACTGGGCGATTTCCTGTTTCTCCTGTGCTTGTCGTTCTATTTTTCAACCGGTAATTTTTTCCTTTTTTATACGCTGAGCCTATTGCTGATTGTAATTGGCGTAAGCGTTTATGTCCGCATTAAAAGGCCTCTGGAATTTACCATACCACTTGCGGGTTTACAGGGTTTTGTGCTGATGGCCTGTTTGTTAATCGGATGGATTGCCGGTATTGAAATTGGAAATGTTCATTTGATTTCCCTGCCGTTATGAATGCGCTGAAAGAAATCACCGTAAACACGGAGCTGGTTCATGCCCTAACGGTTGAACAGGCCTGGCATTTTAGGATCTTTCCGATGGAGGTAGCTGAGGGTAGGCTAGGCCTGTATTGCGAGAAAGATGCCGATTTGCAGGGTCTAAGCGATGAGCTGGAAATGCTGACCGGAAAAAACATTGCGCTGGAGCCGGTAGAAAACGGCCTTATCGCACGTTTGCTGAGTCAATATTACATTAAAGAAGATGCGTTGAGTATTGGCAGTAGGCTGGCTGATGATTATTCTTCAGGTCATTTTCTGGAGAAACTGATCTCTGAGGCCAGGCGTTTAAAAAGCAGTGATATCCACGTAGAAAGCTATGAGGAGAAATGCCGGGTAAGGATTAGGATAGATGGGATGCTGATAGAACGGTACCTGCTGAGCAAGGCAGAGTACCCGGCCATCATCAACCGGATCAAAATACTGGGCAACCTGGACATTGCGGAAAAGCGCTTGCCACAGGATGGCAGGATCAACTTTAAATCGGCAGATCAGCAATTCGACATCCGGGTATCGGTACTGCCCACCTTATACGGGGAAAAAGTAGTGCTGAGGTTGCTAAGCAATGATGCGACCAATATTGACTTGTTTAAGCTTGGGTTTTCTGAGCATGACCTTAACAACTACTTGGAAGGAGTAAAGCGACCGAACGGCATTGTGCTGATTAGCGGTCCGACAGGCTCGGGTAAAACGACCACACTTTATGCCACCCTGAAATTGCTGAATAAGAATACGAGGAATATTTTAACGATAGAAGACCCGATTGAGTATACGCTGGATGGGATTAATCAGGTACAGCTCAAGGAAAACATTGGGTTAGGCTTTGCGCAAGCATTGAAAACATTTTTAAGGCAGGATCCGGACGTAATTATGGTTGGAGAGATCAGGGATCCTGAGACGGCGAATATGGCTATTAGGGCTGCACTTACTGGTCATCTGGTTCTCTCCACCATACATACCAACTCTGCCTGGGGCACCGTATCCCGGTTAACGGATATGGGCATTCCCCCGTTCCTGGTGGCGAACACCTTGAACACTTCAGTTGCGCAGCGTTTGGTGCGCTTGCTTTGCCCGGTTTGTAAAGCGGAGGAGTTTTTTGAGCCTTCGCTCTACCCGCGGCAATTTACAGCTCCTTATTCGGTGGAGAGGAATTGGATGGCGCGGGGCTGCGACCAATGCTACCAGACCGGCTATAAAGGTAGGAAGGCAGTGTACGAGGTGGTGCCGATGGACCATGAGCTGGGTTTGCTGATACGGGAAGGGAGCCATGATGTGCGCGATGCTTTAGAAAGGCACGGTGTTTCCAGTTTGGCCAAGAATGCCTTTGAATTGTTTGCCAGCGGGGAAACCTCGCTGGAAGAAATCTATCCACTATTACTCAACTAACACTTATGAAATCGATATTTAGTAAAGTGCGCTTGTCATCCAGAGGTGGCGCAGCGCCGAAGGTTAGCACCCTCACGTTATCCGGTATGAGAGGATCCCTCCCTGCGGTTCGGGATGACAAGACGTATAAGGAAGACAAGACGTATAAGGAAGAAAAGACATGCAAGGATGATCTCACATCCTTGTCATCCAGAGGCGGCGCTGCGCCGAAGGATCTCCTTAACAAGGCGTATATTATCATGCTATTGCTGCTGATCTGTTTTAGCATGCCTATAAAAGCCCAGGACAACCCCGCGCAGCGAGCCGATGCGTTGGAAAAGAAACTGGTTGGCCTTTCGGCCTTTGTGCCGGG